>JBEOKH010000609.1:0-8851 GCA_040275625.1 Thauera sp.
TCCTACAGGGGGCGGGTGGTTTCTGTAGGAGCGCCGGCAGGCGCGAATGCGGGGGTGGAGGCTCGCTTGTGCCCTGCAGGGTGGGCGCCCCCTACAGCCTGACGACCGGCAGCCGCTTCACCGCCTTCACCAGGATCTTGTAGACGTCGAGGTCGAAGGCCGGGCGGCCGATGTCGAGGATGTCGGCGAGCGTGCCTTCGTCGGTGGCGGTGCCGAGCCAGCGCCAGCCGTCGACGACGTGGATGGCCTCGCCTTCGCGCAGGCCGATGGGGCCGGGCCAGGTCCAGTGCTCGACCTTCATCGCGTGCAGGGCCTCGATCAGGCGCAGGGCGTGGGCCTGAGGGGATTCGCCGCCGTGGCAGGCGCCGCGGCAGCGCTTGAGCTGAAAGTCGAAGCAGCGCGCGCCCTGCGGTGGTTTGTCCAGGCCGAGCAGGGGCGGGCACAGGGCGTGGTCGCGGGCGAGCGCGCGCAGGCGGTTGGTGGCCTCGCGGCGGCTGCGGAAGAAGCCGTAGAGGTCGTCGCAGCGGCCGAAGTCGAGGTCGGCGGCGTGCACCAGCTCCAGCCGCCAGTCGCCGACGATGTCGGTGACGAGCCGCCAGGTGCACAGCTCGCGGTTGCGGCGCAGCTGGCGGTTGTGGGTGGGCTGCAGTTTCTTGACCAGGCGGGCTTCCTCGAGCAGGGCGCCGATCTCGCCCGCGGTCTCGATCCACTCGATGCGGCGCACCTGCTGGGAGAGGCTCAGCTCGCGGTCGCTGCTGTGGTCGGCGGCGAAGTGCGACAGCACGCGGCTGCGCAGGCGCGTGCTCTTGCCGATGTAGAGCGGCAGGTCCTGCGGCGGCACGCCGCGGGCCGTGGCGCCCGTGCGGGCGCGCCCGGCGGAGGGCGAGGCAGCTCCGGCGCCCGGCGCTGCCCGGGCGGGCGCGTCGGCGCCATCGGAGCGGCCTGCCGGGGCCGGCTCTCCGCCACGTTCGCCGTAGAACAGATACACCCCGGGCGTGTCGGGCAGCCCGGCGATCTGCTCGGGGTCGAGGTGGGGTGGCAGGCTGGGGTGGCCGATGAGTTCGCGCACCGTCGCCTCGAGGTGGCCGGGCGGGAAGCGTTCGTGGATCTTCTGCCAGAACTGCCACAGCAGTTGGGCGTCGCCGAGCGCGCGGTGGCGGTCAGCCACCGCCAGACCGTGGCGCTCGATCAGGTGGTCGAGGCTGTGGCGGCGGTGGTCGGGGAACAGCCGGCGCGACAGCTTGACGGTGCACAGCACCTGCGGCCGCATGTCGAGGCCGGCGCGGCGCAAGGCTGCGCGCAGGTGGCCGTGGTCGAAGCGCGCGTTGTGGGCGACGAAGAGGCGGCCGTCGAGGCGATCGAAGACCTCGTCGGCGATGTCGGCGAAGCGCGGCGCGTCGGCCACCATGTCATCGTCGATGCCGGTGAGGCGCTGGATGTAGTCGGGGATGCGCGATTCGGGCCGCACCAGGGTCGACCACTCGCGCACGCCGTCCTCGTCGACCTGGACGATGCCGATCTCGGTGATGGATTCGCGCTGGGCGGGGCCGCCGGTGGTCTCGATGTCAACGAAGGCGAGGCCACCGGGGAGGTAGTGGCGGGCGGGGGTCAAGGGGGTGAATGGCCGGGTGGAGTGCCCGCTTCGAGTGTGCGCGCGGCGCGTGGGTTCCCGGGTTCGCCGCCCTGGGGAGCGGCTTCAGCGCACGCCGAAGCCGGCGTCCTCGATCGCGTGGTGGATGTCGGCCTCGGACACGAAGCTGCCGTGCTCGATGGTGGTGGCGCCGGAGTCGAGCGCGATCTCGAGGTGGCCGATGCCGGGCAGGTCCTGGATGGCGTTGGTGACGAGGCGCAGGCAGTGCTCGTCGCGCATGCCGGTGATGGTGATGGTGAGGGTGGTGGTCTGCATGGCAGGGATTCCGTGGGCGACCGTCGTATCTTGGCCGTTGTCGGGCGCGGTCGCAATTCCCCCCACCCGTGATTACGCCCGCCGTCGTTCGCGGCCGCCGCCGTACCTAGCGGGGCGGCCGGGACTCCGCGAGTTGCTGGCGGTAAAGTGCGGCGAGTCGTTCGGCCATCACGGCGTCGGCCCACTCCGCGGCGTAGGTGCGGGCTTCGGCGGTGAGCTGCCGGCGCAGGCGGCTGTCGGCTAGCACGGCGTCGACCACCGCGGCGAAGCCGTCGGGGTCGTCGGGGGCGATGCGCGCGCCGCGCTCGGGGCCGAGGATGTCGGTGGTGCCCATCGCCGCGAGTGCGACCACCGGCAGGCCGGCGGCCATCGCCTCGAGCAGCACCAGGCCCTGGGTCTCGGTGCGCGAGGCGAACACGAACACGTCGGCGGCGGCGTAGCAGTCGGGCAGGCGCCGTCGCCGTTCGAGGTAGCCGACGAAGCGCACCGTGCGCTCCAGCCCGGCCGCGAGCGCCTGGCGCTGCAGGCGCGCCGCCGCCGGCCCCTCACCGGCGATGACGAGGACGAAGTCGGGCCGGCGCGCCTTGAGGCGGGCAGCGACCTCGAGCAGGAAGCCGATGTTCTTCTCGTGGGCGACGCGGCCGATGAAGAGCGCCATCGGCGCGTGCTCGGGGATGTCGTACAGGCGGCGGAAGTGCAGGCCGTCGCCGGCGGCGAAGTCCTGCAGCGGGATGCCGGTCGGCAGGACCTCCATCGGCGTGTGCACGCCATAGCCGGCGAGGCGGTCGCGCATCGCGGTCGAGGGCACCACCACCGCGTCGACCGCGTTGCACTGCGTGCGCGACACCCGCCGCGCCAGCCCGCGCAGCGCGCGCGCGGGCAGGAAGGGCGCGTAGTGGTGCAGGTATTCCTCGAAGAAGGTGTGGTAGGTCAGCAGCACTGGCCGGCCGCAGGCGCGCGCGGCGCGCAGGCCGGCGCGGTGGGCGGCGAAGGGGGTCTGGATGTGCACCAGGTCGCAGCTTGCGGCCTCGTGCAGGGTTGCTTCCTGCATCGTGCGCCACTGCACCAGGCGGTCTTCGGGGTCGAAGGGCAGGCGGCGACCGGGGATGCGCACGATGTCGGCGGCGTCGGCTTCGTTGCCGTAGCGCGGCGCGATCAGGCGCACCTCGACGTCCTGCTCGGCGAGCGCACGACGAAAGGTGGCGATCGACGTCGACACGCCATTCACGCGCGGGAAAAATACGTCGGAGACCATCAGCACTCGGATCATCGATCCAGCATGCGTGCCGCGTGTTACCGCACGGTGACCGCGTGCGCGGTGCCGCCAACCCCTCATGGGCGCATCCCGGAACGACCACGCCTGCGCTCGCGGTGGCCGACGCCGTTGCCCGCCTGCGACGCCGTGGATGCGACAATGTGGTCTCGAATGCTCAGGTTTCGGCGATGTGGTGCCGTTATACCGAGAATAAATCCAGCCTGGTCGCCCCATGAACAGTCCTGAATCAGCCGGCCTCGCGATGGAGGAGGCGCTCTCATTGCCGCGCACGGACGAGGTCCGCGTCGGCGAGATCATTGGTCGCGACCTGCTCGAGTGTGATCCCGAGCTGCCGCTGCACGCCGCTGCGCGCCGCATGAGCGAGCGCCGGGTGAGTTCGATCCTGGTGGTCGACGGCGACGACGTGCTCGGCATCTGGACCGAGCGCGATGCGCTCGGCGTGGGCTTCGACGATCCGGCCTCCTTCCTGATCCCCGTGCGGGCGGCGATGAGTGCGCCGGTGCGCACGGTGTCGGTGTCGACCCCGCTGCACGAGCTCACCACGCGCTTCCGCGAGGAGCACGTGCGCCACTACCTGGTCGAGGACGAGACCGGCCGGCGTGTCGGCATCGTGTCGCAGACCGACGTCGTGCTCAACCAGGGCATCGAGCATTACCTCAAGCTGCGCAAGGTCGATACCTTGGTCAAGGGCGGCCTGCATGCCCTGCCCGCGTCCGCGAGCATGCGCGACGCGACCCGGCGCATGCGCGAGTACGGGCTGGATGCGGTGGCCGTCGACCATGGCGTGGAGGCGACCGGCACGCCGGAGGGTCGCTACGGCATCCTCACCGAGCGCGACGTCACCCAGCTGGTCGCGCAGCGCGCTGCCGACCGTCCGCTCGGCGAACTGGCGAGCCGGCCGATGGTTGTCTGCCGCGAGGACGACAGCCTGTACCGCGTGCGCATGCTCCTCACCGAGCGTCACATCCGTCACATCGGCGTGCTCGGTGCCGATGGCGACCTGATCGACCTGGTCGGCTTCAAGGACATCCTGAGCGGAATGGAACTCGCCTACGTGCATGAGCTGCACGATGCACTGCGGGCACGCGACCGGGCGTTGAGCGTATCGCAGCGCGATCTCTATCTCGCCGAGAAGGTCATCGAGAGCTCGCTCGAGGGCGTGATGGTCACCGACGCCCACGCCCGCATCGTCTCGGTGAACCCGTCGTTCACGCGCATGACCGGCTATGCGGCGGCGGAGGTGACCGGCCTCAACCCCTCGGTGCTCAATTCCGGTCGCCAGAGCCCGGCCTTCTACGCGCGCATGTGGGACAGCCTGCTGCGCGACGGCCAGTGGGAGGGCGAGGTGTGGAACCGGCGCAAGTCGGGCGAAGTGTATCCGCAACTGCTGCACATCACCGCGATCCGCAATGGTAACGGGCAGCTCACCCACTACGCGGCGCTGTTCACCGACATCAGCCGGCTCAAGGAGACCGAGGCGCGCATCCGCGATCTCGCCTACTACGACCCGCTCACCGGCCTGCCCAACCGCCGCCTGCTCGAAGACCGCCTGCAGGTCGAGCTCGCCCACGCCGCGCGCCTGCGTTGCCGGCTGGCGGTGATGTTCGTCGACCTCGACCGCTTCAAGCGCATCAACGATAGCCTTGGCCATGCGGTCGGCGACAAGCTGCTGGTCGAGATCGCCGCCCGCCTGCGCAGCAGCCTGCGCGAGGACGACACCGTGGCGCGCATGGGCGGCGATGAGTTTCTCGTCATCCTCAACAACCTCTCCGGCCCCGACGAGGCGGCGACGATGGCGCGCCGCCTCGTCGCCGCGCTGCGTCGTCCGGTGAGCATCGAGGGGCGCGAGCTGATCGTCACCACCAGTGTCGGGGTCAGCGTCTATCCCGACGACTCGCGCGACGCCAACACGCTGATCAAGCATGCGGACGTGGCGATGTACCGCGCCAAGGACGAGGGTCGCAACAGCTTCCAGCTTTTCGAGCCGGCGATGAACGCGCGCTCGCTCGAACGCCTCGCGCTCGAGACCGCACTCCACCGTGCACTGCCGCGCGACGAGCTGCTGCTGCACTTCCAGCCTGTGGTGGTGGCGGCCGACGGCGGCCTGGTGGCGGCCGAGGCCCTGCTGCGCTGGCAGCACCCCGATCTCGGCCTGGTGTCGCCGGCTGACTTCATCCCGCTCGCCGAGGACACCGGGCTGATCGTGCCGATCGGCGAATGGGTGCTGCGCAGCGCCTGCGAGCGCCACCGCCAGTGGCGCGAGGCGGGCGGGCCGCAGCTGCACATGATGGTTAATATCTCCGCGCGCCAGTTCCGCGAGGAGGGCTTCTCCGCCATGGTAGGCAGCGTGCTCGCCGAGACCGGCATGGAGCCCGGATGCCTCACCCTGGAGCTCACCGAGAGCATGCTGATGGACGACACCGACCGTGCGATCGCGCGTCTGGGTCAGTTGCGTGCGCTGGGCGTGGGCCTGGCGATCGATGACTTCGGCACCGGCTATTCCTCGCTAGCCTACCTGAAGCGCTTCCCGATCGACGAGCTCAAGATCGACCGCCTGTTCGTGCGCGGCATCGACCGCAACGAACGCGACGCGGCGCTGGTGGCGGCGATCATCTCGCTCGGCCACAGCCTCGGACTGCGCGTGGTCGCCGAAGGCGTGGAGACGGCTGCCCACCTCAAGGTGCTGTGCCGGCACGGCTGCGACCTGGCGCAGGGCTTCCACTTCAGCCGGCCGCTGCCCTGGCAGGAGTTCGTCGCAGCCTACCCGTCTGCCGAGCCCCCACCCCTGTAGGCGCGGCGGCAGCCGCGAACAGGGCGACCGGGCGGGCGACGCGGGTGCGGATCCCCTCCGCCGCCTTCGCGCCTGCCGGCGCTCCTGCACGAACCGTCGCGCTTCCGCCCCCTGCAGGAGCGGCGGCAGCCGCGAATACAGCCTTCCCGCACACCCGGGCGTCTGCCGGCGCACAGCCGCGTTCAGCGCCCCATCGCCTTCCACGCCGCGCGCACCGCCTCCTCGCCATAGCGGCGCTCCAGCCGCCGCACGGTGAAGTGGCCGCGGCTGACGTCCTGAAAGTGGTCCATGAACATCAGGTTGATCGTCGCCCCGGCGACCGCACCGATCCCGGGCACCAGCATCCCGGCTGCCTTTTGCGTGAGCTGCACCTTGTAGCGCGCGGCGACCATCGTGATCAGGCGCGCCAGCGCGGGCGCACTCTCGCTCGACAGCCCCTTCTGCGCGAAGTGGCGCGCGGCCTCGGAAACCGTGGTGGCGAGCGCCGCGCGCACCGCGTAGTAGCCCGCCTCGGTGGCGTCGTCGCTGCTCGCGTTGCCGCCGAGCGCGAACACCTCCAGCGCTGCGAGCCGGCTCTGCGGACTGCCAATGTCCTCGCCCTCGCCGCGCGCGATGTCGAGGATGGAGCGCATGATCAGCACGGTCGACAGCGGGATCTCCACCGTCAGCCCGGCGACCCCGAAGGCGCCGCCGCCCGCCCCGCTGACCGAACCGAGCAGCTTGTGCAGGCGCGGCGAGGCGGGCTGAACCGCGGGCTGCAGGGTCTTCGCCGCGGCGTCCATCGCCTTCATCAGCGCGTCGTGGGCGAGCCCTCCAATGCGCTCGCGCCAGCTCGCCGGCAGGCGCGCCATGCCCTTCTCGAGCGGGCTGCCGACGAAGCTGCTCAGGCGCGCGGCTAGGCTCGGGCGCTCGAGCAGCACGCGTGCGTCGGCGAGCGCGCGCAGGTCGGTGTCGGCAAGGAAGATGGGCTCGGGCATGGCGGTGGGGTTCCGATGGGGGTTGTGCGTCATGCCGTCTAAGACGCTGGCGGAGCGCCGCGTGTTCCCAAGGATCGCGTGGACAAACGCGCACCCGCGAATGCGAAGGCGGGGACCCGCACCCCCGTCGCACGCCCAGCCGCCCTCTTCGCGGCTGCCGCCGCTCCTACATAAAACCGATACGCGGGTGTTCCTGTAGGAGCGCCGGCAGGCGCGAAAGCGGCGTTCGAGTCCGCCCCCGTCGCCCGCCCAATCGCCCTCTTCGCGGCTGCCGCCGCTCCTACATAAAACCGACGCGCGGGTGTTCCTGTAGGAGCGCCGGCAGGCGCGAACAGGCGCCTCGATTCGCTCAGGATGGCTTGCCGGTCTCCAGCGCCTGCAGCAGCGCGGCGCCGATCACTGCGGCGGACTGAGCGCCCGACAGGCTGAGGCGGCGGTCGAGGATGAAGAAGGGGACGCCGTCGATGCCCTGGCGGCGCAGCCCGGCGGCCATGCGCTGCACCTTGTCGGCGTCGGCGCCGCTCTCCAGCCACTCGCGCACCAAGTCGCGGCGGTCGCCGCAGGCGGCGGCGAGATCGGCCAGGGTGTCGAGGTCGCCGATGTCGCGGCCTTCCTGGAAGTGGGCGGCGAACAGCGCGTGGGCGAGCGCGCGCACGCGCTCCGGCTTGTGGCCGTGGGCCTGGGCGCGATAGAGCAGGCGGTGCGCGGCGAGCGTGTTCGGGCGCGTGGCGATGCGCTCGAAGGCGTACTGCAGCCCGTCGCCGGCGGCGGCCTCGCGCACCCCGTCCAGCACCGCCTCGGCCTTCACCGGGCCGCCGAACTTGCCCTCCAGGAAGGCACGGTAGGGCTCGCCTTCGGGCGGGGTGTCCGGGTTGAGGAAGAAGGGCAGCCAGTTGATGCGCGGCTCGATGTCGGGACGGGCCGCGCGCAGCTCGGCAAGCGCGCGGTCGAGGCGGACCGCACCGAGGAAGCACCACGGGCAGACGAAGTCGGAGACGAGGTCGATGTTCAGGATCATGGGGAGCGGAAGGGTTCCAAGTGCAGCCGGGAGCGCGGGGACGCGGGTGTTTCGCCCGCTACGGGAGTCAGGTTAAAGGATTCCTTGATACTGGGCGTCCACATTAGAGCCCGCTTCGATAGCACCCCACGACCATTGCCAGCCGGCGGGTTCGCACTTCACAGAAAGCGCGCGATGAAGCAGGGCCGGCCCGGATCGGCCTCTGCCGGCAGCGCCAGCCACACCCGCCGCCCGCTGCCCGGCACGCGTTCGAGCGCGTCGCCCGTGGCGCCGAAGAGCCGCGCCAGCACCGCCTCGATGTTTCCGCCCGGCTGCACGAACTCCAGCCGGTCGCCGACGCCGAAGCCGTTCTTGACCTCGACCTCGGCCAAGCCGCGCGCGGCATCGAAGCCGACCACCTCGCCCACCAGCAGGCTGCGGCCTGATTCGGAATGGCCGCGCAGGTAGTTCTGGTGCTCGGGGGTGGCGTGGCGCTGATAAAAGCCGTCTGTGTAGCCGCGGCTGGCCAGGCCCTCGAGCTCGCCGAGCAGGCGCGGATCGAAGGGCCGCCCGGCCACCGCGTCGTCGATCGCGCGCCGGTAGCCCTGGGCGGCGCGGGCGACGTAGTAGGGGCTCTTGGTGCGGCCCTCGATCTTCAGCGAATCGACGCCGATGTCCACCAGGCGCTGCACGTGCTCGATCGCGCGCAGGTCCCTGGAGTTGAGGATGTAGGTGCCGTGCTCGTCCTCGTCGATCGGCATCAGCTCGCCGGGCCGGGTGCCTTCCTCCAGCAGCCACACCTTGCTGCCGCCGAGGTGGCGCGGACCGCCGCCGAGCGCGAGCCCCTGCGCGGTGTCGAGCGCGCTGCGCGTGTCGACGCGCATCTCCATGGAGGCGTGGAGGC
>JBEOKH010000610.1:0-1752 GCA_040275625.1 Thauera sp.
ACCCCTCGCGCAAGCGCACCGGCGGCGCGCTGCTCGGCGACCGCATCCGCATGAACGCGATCGAGCACGACAACATCTACATGCGCTCGCTCGCTACCCGCGACACCGGCTCGGAAGTGTCCGCCGCGCTCCCCGAAGTCATCGCCGCGTGCAAGCTGGCGGGCTTCGATCTGGTCGTCGTCGAGACCTCGGGCATTGGCCAGGGCAACGCCGCGATCGTGCCCTTCGTCGACCTGTCGCTGTACGTGATGACCCCCGAGTTCGGCGCGGCGAGCCAGCTCGAGAAGATCGACATGCTCGACTTCGCCGACTTCGTGGCGATCAACAAGTTCGACCGCAAGGGCGCGCAGGACGCGCTGCGCGACGTGCGCAAGCAGTACCAGCGCAACCGCGAGCTGTTCGGCCAGAGCCCGGACGAGATGCCGGTGTTCGGCACCATGGCGGCGCGCTTCAACGACGACGGCGTGACCTCGCTGTACCAGGCCGTGCTGCCCGCGCTGGTGGGCAAGGGCCTCAAGGCCGCCAAGAGCAAGCTGCCGGTGGTGAAGGTCAAGGCCTCCTCCGAGGGCCGCGCCATCGTCCCCGCCGACCGCATCCGCTATCTGGCCGACATCGCCGACACGGTGCGCGGCTATCACAAGCACATCGCGCAGCAGGCGCGCGTGGCGCGCGAGCGCCAGTCGCTGAAGATCGCCAAGGGTCTGTTCGAGCAGTGCGGCAAGGATGCCGGCTCGTTCGCCGAACTCATCGACTGGAAGGACGGCGAGCTGACCCTGGCGGCGAAGAAGCTGCTCGACATGTGGCCGAAGACGCGCGAGCTCTACGCCGCCGACGAGTACGTGGTGAAGATCCGCGACAAGGAGATCCGCACCCAGCTCACCAGCACCTCGCTGTCGGGCAGCAAGATCCGCAAGGTGGCGCTGCCCAGCTTCGAGGACGCGGGCGAGACGCTCAAGTTCCTGATGAAGGAGAACGTCCCGGGCTCCTTCCCCTACACCGCCGGCGTGTTCGCGTTCAAGCGCGAGGGCGAGGACCCCACCCGCATGTTCGCGGGCGAGGGCGACGCCTTCCGCACCAACCGCCGCTTCAAGAAGGTGTCCGAGGGCATGCCGGCGCACCGCCTGTCCACCGCCTTCGACTCGGTCACCCTGTACGGCTGCGACCCCGACCCGCGTCCGGACATCTACGGCAAGATCGGCAACTCCGGCGTGTCGATCGCCACGCTCGACGACATGAAGGTGCTGTACGACGGCTTCGACCTGTGCTGCCCGACCACCTCGGTGTCGATGACCATCAACGGCCCGGCGCCGATCATCCTCGCCTTCTTCTTCAACACCGCGCTCGACCAGCAGGTCGTCAAGTTCAAGGCCGACAACGGCCGCGAGCCCACCGAGGACGAGTTGCAGAAGATCAAGGAATGGACGCTGTCGACCGTGCGCGGCACCGTGCAGGCCGACATCCTCAAGGAAGACCAGGGCCAGAACACCTGCATCTTCAGCACCGAGTTCGCGCTCAAGATGATGGGCGACATCCAGGAGTTCTTCGTGCACCACAAGGTGCAGAACTTCTACTCGGTGTCGATCTCCGGCTATCACATCGCCGAGGCCGGCGCCAACCCGATCAGCCAGCTCGCCTTCACGCTCTCGAACGGCTTCACCTACGTGGAGTCGTATCTGGCGCGCGGCATGCACATCGACGACTTCGCGCCCAACCTGAGCTTCTTCTTCAGCAACGGCATGGACCCGGAATACT
>JBEOKH010000611.1:0-24100 GCA_040275625.1 Thauera sp.
CAGCACCCCCAGCAGGGCGAGGAAGCCCGCCGCGAACAGCGGGGGCAGGGCGCTGCGCCCAGGCGCGGCCGGTGCCACCGCGCGCTCGCCGACGAAGGCGACGGCTTTCGCCTGCGAATGTCCCTTGTCGTTGGTGACGCACGCATAGGTCACGAGCTCGTTCACCTGCGGCCGGCGCTGGCGGTTGGAGAACTCGCTGATGTGCAGGAAGACGCGTGCGCCGCCGCCATTGGGCGTGATGAAGCCGTAGCCTTTGTCGTCGTTCCAGGTGGTGATTCGTCCTTGGTAGCGCATGGGGTGAGGTGGGTGGTCAGGTTGTTCGGAAGGGGGCGGTGACGAACGCCGCGAGCGGTGCGGAGAATAAACCGCGCCGGACGCCGGTGTCGATGATGTGGCTCGGCACGCCGCTACTTGCCCGCCAGGGTTGCAAGCGCCGCGCGCACACGTGCCAGTGCACCCGGAAAGTCGAAGGCCTCAATCTGGCGTCGAACCTCTTCGAAGCGCAGCTGCAGGCTCTGGCGCAGGGCCTGCTGGTTTTCCGCAAGGAAGTTGATGGCCATCGTGTCGTCGTTGGCCAGCAAGGCCTCGAGTCGGGCCAGCACACCCGTGTCTACCCGTTGTTCAGGCATCTCCTGCAGCATCGTCTGATCGGCGTGCGCCAAGGCTTCCTGTATTGCTGCAATCAGCGTGGGCAGACGTTCGGCGAGCGGGACCAGCGCCGCTTGCACCTCCGCACGGTCGCCACGCGTGAGCGCGTCCTCGAGGTCGCTGGCGAGCCGATGGATGCTCGTGGCGCCGACCGTGCCGACCGCACCCTTCAGCGCGTGAGCCAGGCGCTTCGCGCCGGTGAGATCGCCCTGTTCGATCTGTGCGGAGAGTTGTCGTGCATCGTCTCCATGGTGCTCGGCGAAGAGACTCAGGACAAGCGGGTAATCCAGCCATGAGCCGCCCAAGATGCGCAGGCCGTATTCCACATCCAGATCGGCAATTGCCGCCAGCCGCGTGCGCAGCGCGGCCTCGGCTCCGTCCGCAGGCAGTGCGCCAACCGGGGCCCTGGCGGCGTGCGGCGCCGTCCCGCGAGCGCCGGCAACGCGCTGCCGGTCGTCGCCATCATCACATCCGACGCCCGCCTCGTCAGACGCCGAAAGCGGCACGCGCTCGGTTCGCCCCGGCAGCCACTTGTACAAGGTGGCGTAGAGCCGCTCCGGCTCCACAGGCTTGGCGATGAAGTCGTTCATGCCGGCCTCCACGCAGGCGCGGCGGTCGTCATCGAAGGCATTGGCGGTCATTGCCAGAATCGGCTTGTCGTGCCAGCCCGGCAGGGCGCGGAGGGCGCGGGTCGCTGCCAGCCCATCCATCACCGGCATCTGCATGTCCATCAGGATCAGCGCGTAGTCGGCGGTCTTGACCCGCTCCAGGGCCTCGGCGCCGTCTTCGGCAGTGTCGACCGTCAAACCGACGGCATGCAGCAGCTCCATTGCCACCAAACGGTTGATGGGATTGTCGTCCGTCAGCAACACCCGCGTGCCTGCCTGCTCGCGGCGCAGGGCCGGCTCGGCATCGGCGTGCTGCGCCGTCCGTGTCGGCATGATGCCGTGGCCGCGCTGCAACAGCACCGTAAACCAGAAGGTGCTGCCCTTGCCCGGGGTGCCTTCCATCCCCGCATCGCCGCCCATCATCTGCGCCAGGTTGCGCGTCAGCGCCAGACCGAGGCCGGTGCCGCCATATTTGCGGGTGGTGCTGGCGTCGGCCTGCTGGAACACCTGGAACAAGCGACTCCTCAGCGCCGGCGTCACGCCGATGCCCGTGTCCTCGACTTCAAAGCGGATCTGCAAGCCGGCCGCGCCGTCCTCGAGCAGCTTGGCGCGCAGGGCGATGCTGCCGCGCTCGGTAAACTTGACCGCGTTGCCGGCGAGGTTGAAGAGACATTGGCGCAGGCGCATCGGGTCGCCGCGCAGCCACGTCGGCACGGCGTCGCCATTGAGCTCGATGCGCAAGCCCTTGGCCTGGGCGGACGGGCGAATCAGCGAGGCGACATGATCGAGCACCGCCGAGAGGTGAAAATCTTCCAGCGTCAGATCGAGTTTGCCGGCCTCGATCTTGGAGAGGTCGAGGATGTCGTTGATGAGGCCGAGCAGATGCTGGCCGGATGCCTGGATCTGCGCCAGCCGCGCGTCCTGTGGCGGAGTGACGCCATCCTTTCGCAGCAGGTGGGTGAGGCCGATGATGGCGTTCATCGGCGTGCGGATCTCGTGGCTCATGTTGGCCAGGAAGGCGCTCTTGGCCTGGCTGGCGGCCTCGGCCTGCTGTCGCGCCTGAGCCAGCTCGGCGGTGCGCTGCGCCACCAGGTCTTCGAGGTGGTGGCGGTGGCGATCCAGCTCCTCGCCGAGGCGTCTCTTCTCGGTGATGTCTTCCTTCACCGCGACGTAATGGCTGATCCGGCCATCGGGCTGGCGCAGCGGAGCGATGTGGACAAACTCGACGTAGTCCTCGCCGCTGGCCTTGCGGTTGATCAGTTCGCCCTTCCAGGTCTGCCCGGCCTTGAGTGCCGCCCACATCGCATCGTAGGTGGCCTGCGGTGTCTTGCCCGATTTCAGGATGCGCAGGTTCCGGCCGATGACCTGCGCGCGCGTGTAGCCGCTGGTCGCCAGGAAGGCGGCGTTGGCATATTCGATCTCGGCCTCGAGGTTGGTGATGAGGATGCTCTCCGGGCTCTGCTCCACCGCCAGCGCCAGCTGGCGCAGCGAGGATTCCGCGCGGCGCTGGTCCTGCAGCACGCTCAACAGTGCCTGGCGTCCACGTTCCAGCTCCCGGGCGTGTTGCGCCACGGCGGCCTCGGCCTGCCGCCGCTGCGTCACGTCCATGGCCATGCTGATCACCACACGCCGCCCATCTGGCAGGCGGCCCAGCGGCGCAGCGCTGAATTCCCAGATGCACGTGCCGCCGTCCTTCGTCCGGATGACGCGATCGCCCGCGTATCTGCGTCGATCCAGCCCGTAGAGCGCGTCGATCTCGGCCTGCACCAGCGCCCTGCGCTCGCCATAGGCACGCTCGGCCCAGTCGCCGATGGTGGCCAGCTCCGCCCGCGTGTAGCCCGTGATCTCGCTCCACGATTCGCTGAGCTCGAGGATGGCTCCGTCCTCGGCATGCAGCATGACCGGGAACGGCGAGTTCATCACCGCGCGCCGAAAGCGCGCCTCGCTCGCGCGCAGTTCCGCCGCCCCGCGACCCAGTTGCCGGCTTGCCTCGGCGATCTCGTCGATCTCCTGCTGCGGCGTCTGCGCGCCCGACGGGGCGGTCAGTGCGCTCACCTGCCGGCCGATGCGCCGACCGGACAGCGCGCCGCCGGCCACGCCGAACACGGTGGCCAGCAGGACGAGTGCGCCAAGCACGATCAGGGCATTACGCTGCTGTGTGTGATGACCGCTGCGCGGGACTTCGAGCACCACCGACCACGGCGAATGCTGCAGCGGGACGACGAAACGATGGTCGGCGTCGACATCGCGCGTGGCGTCGACGCCGGGCGGCGAACGCCGCGCGATGTCGGTGCCGGCGCCGTCCTGCAGGGCGACGGACCAGCCCGCGGGCAAGGCGATCTGTTCGATCTGCGCCTGGAAACCGGCCGCCTCCAGGAGGCTCAGCATGAGCCGCGGCGGCCGGCCCTCGCGCACCACTGGCACGACGACGGCGACCAGCGGCACCTTGGCGAGCGGCCCGAAGACGATATCGCCGACCTGGGGCTTGCCCGTTTCGAGCGCCAGCGGCGCGGCGGTCCTGCCCCGCGAATCGGGCAGGCGAGGCAGCGCCGCGCCAAAGGGCACCCGCGTGTTGAACAGCATCTGCCGCTCATGGTCGGCGAAAATCACATGGCTGCCAAAGCTGGCGTGGAACCCCTGTGCCTCGGCATACAGCTCGGGCCAGCGTCGCGGGTCGTCGGCCAGCGGCGAGACGGCCAGCATGTTGAGGGCATTGACGTGCGCCAGCGTGCGCTGATCGACACTGATCGCGAGGTTATGGGCGCGGTGCTCGGCATCGCGCGTGAATGCGGCCTCCTGCTCCCGCAGGTTGTCCCAGCCGAACCACACCGCCAGCAGCAGCGGCGGCGCCATGCTGAGCCAGATCAGCCGGGTGAGGAAAACGGAGAGCGGCCGGGTCTTCACGGTGTCGTCTTCCCGCCCGGGGAATCCACGAAAGAAAGCTCGTAAGGCGGGGGCCGGCCCAGGTCGCGCGCCAGGGCGTTGGCCTCGCGCTTGAGCTCGATCACGCGCGCCTCGCGGTCCAGCATCGCCTCGTACCACTGCTGCAGCTCGGCGAGCTTTTGCTGGAGTTCGGAGTGGATGCGCTTGCGCTCCGAGATGTCTTCGACAACCGAGATGAAGTAATTCGGCTGCCCGCTGTCGCCGCGAATCAGGGCGACCGTCAGATTGATCCAGACCACCGAACCGTCCAGGCGGATGTAGCGCTTTTCAATCGAATAGGTCTTGATCTCTCCAGCCAGCATCTGCCGCACATATTCGAGATCGGCGTCCAGATCGTCGGGATGGGTGATGTCGTGAAAGGTCTTCGACAGCAGGTCCTCGCGGCAATAACCGACAATGTCGCAAAGCTTCTGGTTGACCCGCAGCCAGCGGCCTTCGGGGCTCACATGGGCAACGCCCACGGCGGCCTGCTCGAAGGTGGCGCGGAAACGCTCTTCGCTCTCGCGCAGCGCGTTCTCCGCCTGCCGGCGAATGGTGATGTCGTGAGCCAGCACCAGTTCGGACTTGCGCCCCTCGAACTCCAGCACGTGAGAGGTGATCTCGACGTCGATCACACTGCCGTCTCTCTTCAAGTGCCTCCAGACACCCGCCTGATCAAGACCTTCCGTGGACAGCGCCTCCAGATTCCTGTAGAGGCGCGGCAGATCCTCGGGCGGGCGGATATCCTTGATCGTCATGGACAGGAATTCATCCCGCGAATAGCCGTAGTGACTGGATGCAGCATCGTTCACGGCAAGAAAGCGCAGCGTCTCGAGCTCATAGACCCACATGGGGTGCGGGTTCGACTCGAAGAGACGGCGGTAGTGGGCTTCGCTCCGGCTCTGTTCCGCCTGAGCACGCTTGAGCCGACGAATGGCGACGACAAGCGCCAGGGTCAACGCCGACGCGATCAACAGCCCTGCCATCAACACGAGAACGGTGCGACTGCGCGCGTCGGCCTCGGCGGTGCGGGCCGCCACCAACGCTTCCAGCCGCTCCTGGTAGTGCCACAAGCCCTGGTCGCGATCACGTCCCGGGGAGATGTCGTGAATGATCGACAGCAGCAGACGACGGCCATCGAAGTCGAAGGGATGGGAATACACCTCGACGGTACGGACCTCGTCGTTGGCCAGTCGATGGCGAAAGATGAAGTAATTGCGGTTTTCCTTTTCGGCAAGGGCGCGCTCGGCCGCCACCTGCCCGGCGCTGAACGTGTTGATCTGCTCGATGCGCATGGCCTTGAGCACATCGCGTCCGCGACCATAGAAGTCCGCCGCGGCGGGGTTGGCATCGACAATCTGCCCCGACGTGGGGTCGATCAGCAGCATCACGACGCCATGCCTGTCGAACACCTGCCGGAAATCGGGCACCTGTGCGACCAGGGGAGAGGCGATCAGCGCCAGCCACAGCGCGGCGAGGATGTGACGCAGTGATGGGCGCTGCCGGTTCATGCCGCAGTTCCGGAGTGCAGGACGTCTGGCGCGCGGGTCGGACATGACCGACGCTGCGGCGATGTCGGAGTTGGTCGGCATCATGGTGCGCTTCAGGCGGCAGGGTCGCGGTGGCGCTCGGCGATGCGGACGAATTCAGCGTAGTTCGCCAGGAAGGCATCGGCCACGTCGGGGTCGAAATGGCAGCCCCGGCCGGCCACGATGACGTCCCGCGCGCCCTCGTAGGACATGGCCGGCTTGTACACGCGCACCGAAATCAGCGCATCGAAGACATCGGCCAGCGCCATGAGGCGAGCCGATAGCGGGATGGCCTCTGCTGCAAGACCATGGGGGTAACCGCTGCCATCCCATTTTTCGTGATGCCAGTGGGCGATTTCCTTGGCCAGCACGAGGAAATCCACGGGTGTCTCGATGTCGGACTCGGCGCGCTCGATGGCCTCGGCGCCAATCTCGGCGTGGGTTTTCATGACCGCCCATTCCTCCGGCGTCAACGCACCGGGCTTCAGCAGGATGGCGTCGGGAATCCCGACCTTGCCGATATCGTGCAGCGGCGCCGACTTGGTGAGGAGGTCGATGTAGCGCGGTGTGAGCACAGCGCTGAAGCGCGGGTGGTGCTGCAGCGCCGTGGCGAGCTGGTGGACATAGCCCTGCGTGCGCAGGATGTGGTTGCCAGTCTCGGGGTCGCGCGTTTCGGCGAGATGGGCCAGGGCGCGGATGCTGACCAGCTGGGTCAGCTCGTTCTCGCGCATGCGTCGCGCCACTTCCGCGTCGAGCAGGGCGTTCTGGTCGCGCAAGAAGTCGCGGCCACGCTTGGCATCGAGCTGGGTGCGCACACGGGCCAGCAGCACGCCGGGGCGAATCGGCTTGGTGAGATAGTCGGCGGCGCCCAGGGCCAGGCCGCGCTCCTCGTTGACATCGTCGTCGAGGGCGGTGACGAAAAGCACCGGGATGTCGCGCGTCGCCGGGTCGGCGCGCAGCCTCGCCAGAACTTCGTAGCCATCCATCTCGGGCATCATCACGTCGAGCAGGATGAGATCCGGCCTTGGCAGCGGCTGCACCGCGACTAGGCAGCGGCTGCCGGAATTGACGGCACGCACGCGGTAGTGGGGCCGCAAAAGGTGCGTCAGCACCGCCAGATTGGCCGGCTCGTCATCGACGATCAGAAGGGTGTGTTCAAGCACGGGCGCTCCAGCGCGAAGGCTACGACAACAGTCTACGAGTTTTTGCATCGCGCGTTGGCGGATGTTGGGCGGATCTGCACGCACCGCCTGGCAAAATCGTTCTGGGCAAACCGGCCGCTTGAAGGGTGGCGCCTTGGCGTGGAGATATGGCAGCCGCTGGCCGGGGTTAGGTTTTCCCAGCGGACATCCAGGAGGCAAGCTCGCAGTCAATGTCCTTGTGAGCGGAGGTTCTACCGTACCGGCCCGGTCCGCCTTGGAGCGGATGCCGATGGCGCCGGTGGCGTCGATCCAGCATTTGGGGCGGGGTGAAGTCGTTCAGCCCGGTCGGCATCCTGATCCCGTCGAATTCGAAGGCACTGAACTCGGTAAAGCGTTCACGGCACTTGATCGGGCTCATGGGCAATCGCCGTCAGGATATGAGATGCAAGTGCTTTGCATGATGCATCACACTTTCGAGCGCCCGGCAGCCGACGGAATGCCATCCCTTGGCCCGCTGAGTCAGTGCTCCGTGGTCCGGGCCCGCTTCGCCTCGGCCAGCGCATACACGTAGGCTTCCACCTCGGTGCCGTCGGTCAGGATCGCCATCGTCGGCTCGCGGACGTAGTCCTCGCCCTCGAAGGCATCCAGCGCGGGCCAGTGGGCGGCGAGGTTCGGCGACACGAAGACGTGTCGGGCGATCTCCTCGCCGTGCGCGTCGAGGATCAGGGCGGGAAAGCCGGATTGCTCGAATCCCCAGCCGGCGTGGACGAGGCGGCCGCGCACGCTGGCGGGTTGCCAGCTGCCGCCGATCTTCTGCATCACGTGCTCGTTGGGGCGGCCGGGGCCGAGCGTGCCGTAGACGAAAAGGCGTTCCATGGAAATCTCCGGGTCGACGTGCGGCGGTGGGGTGCAGGCTGCTGGAGTTGGCGTCTGCACGCGCTCTGCTCTGGATTGCACCACAACGTGATGCCGCCGACGGCGCTCAAGGACTTGCCTACAGGGTTGTCTGTTCACGCGTTCCCTGCCTCGCCTCCGCAATCAGCGTTTCATGTAGGCACCTACGCCGACCAGATGGCGACCGACGCGCTTCACGAAGGACAACTTTCTCTCCGTCTTGCGCGTGACAGGATTCATCCAGAGATAGTCGACCTGCGCGACCTCCTGCTCGGCGCTCAGCCGGATCATCTCCTGGATGAAGGGTTTCCCGTCCGCGTCGCGCAGATCGCCGACGCTCTTGCCGATCAGGCGGGGCTGCGATCCGTGGGCGCGCGCGTGTTGATCGTCCAGATCGATCACGAAGACGTAGAGATCGTCCTGGATGAAGCCGCCATTGAGGTCGTTGAAATTGCGGATCGCGGCTTCGGGATCCTGCCTCAGCTCGTGAATCGCCCGCCAGAGCATTGAGCGGGCCTGATCGGCCGAGGAATGGGCGATGTAGTAACCGACCGCGATGATGACATCGCCGACGGCCTGGTAATGGACAACTTTGGGTATCGACTTGCCGTATTGAGGGTTGAGCCAGCGGTATTTGACCGTACCCGTGCCGCCGATCCGGGCGCCTTCGAGCATTTCACGGATGAAGGGTTTGCCATCGGCGTCCTTGAGGTCGGCGATATTGCGGTCGACCAGGATGATGGAGGGTCCTCCGCTGGCCCGCATGGTGCCGTCGAAGCCCAGTGCATAGACGTACAAGTCGCCGGACAGGAAGTCGCCGGCACGGCTGAAGGCGGCGAAGGCGGCGTTGCCGTCGGTGCGGTAACGCGCGACGGCACGCTCGAGGAGCGCCTTGGCCGCGGCGTTGTCGGAGGCCGTGGCCACGACAGCCGGCTCGGGCACTTCGGCGGCCGGAGCGCACACGGGCATCGAGAGGACGAGGGAAGCGGCGATCAAGGCGTGTGTCGGTTTCACGATGGAGAAGTCGCTCGAAAAGGTGGGACGGCCGGTGATCGGGAATTCGACGTCTTGCAGCCTTGGCACCCGGCCGCCGGAGGGGCGGGGGTGCGCAAGGCGTCGGGGCTCGTGGGGTGTTTCAGCCCTTGGGTAGTTGATCGATGTACTTTTCGAGCACGGTTCTCGCCGAAAGCGGCTTGCATCCGGTCAGTTTCTCCACCGTGTCGGTGAGAAGCGTGTGGTGGCCGGCACGGATGCTCGTCCCGTTGGTCACCAGATCGTCGCTGCAAAGCGGGATCGGAGACTTCGAAAAGTCGCCGGTCACCGAGCGCGGGACATTGTGCGAATCCCAGAATGCGTAGTAATCCTCGTCGCTGAGGTCGACGAATTCCGCCGTCCAGCCCGTTCGGGCACATATCAAGTCAAAGATGTCCTTGTCGGAGAGCAACTCTGGGCCGGTCACCACATGGATGGAGTTCGGCTCGCCCTTTCCGGCGAGGAGCGCGGCAGCGACCTTGGAGCAATCCTCTCGGGCGACGTAGCCGACGAGTTTCCTTCCGGTGTTGCTCCGCCATAGATTTCCGAACAAGGTGGCCAAAGGCGGAAAGTACTGGATGACCGCATCGGCATAGAACGTGTCCCGCATGAAGCTCCATTTAAGGCCGGAGTCAATAATGTTTTTCTCGGTGATGCGGTGATCCAGTGCGACCGGGGGCGTATCGGTCTCGATCTCCGCACCGACGAAAGATGTGTAGACGATGTGCTCTACCCCGGCCCTTTTCGCTGCATCGATCGCGTTGGCGTGCTGCTGCTGGCGGGTGGGGCCGATCATCCAGGTGGACACGAGCAGCATGCGCTCGACGCCCTCGTAGGCTTTGTGCAATTGCTCCGGGTTGTCGTAGGAGGCCTCGCGGATGGTCACCCCGCGATCCCGCCAGCGCATCAGGTTCACCGGGTCGATACGGTCGAGGCGGGACGCGCAGAACACGAGCTCCTTTGCGGGGACATGATTCAGGATTTCTTCCGCGGCTCTGCTGGCGAGCTGCCCTCCGACTCCATTTACAAGATACATTCTTCACTCCAGGTCGATTGGTGGGTTTGGCCTGCCGGGAAGCGGGCCGGTGAAAGCCCGTGCTCTTGCAGCGGGCCTGGAAGGCTGTACGCGCCGGCAGATCCCGGCCCGTGCGGTCGATCAGGAGGCGACGATTCCGGACTTCCCCGGGGCGATGATGCCTTTAGGATCGAGCGCGCGTTTCAGGCGGGCGTTCACCTCTTGCTGGGCCGGGCCGTACACCTCGGCGACCTGCTTCATGAAGGCCGTGTTGACGCGATAGGGCGCGAATCCGTGCGCGGCGTTAACCTTGATCAGCTTGTCGAAGCAGGCGTATGCACGCCGCGTCTCTTCCGGGTCGGTGCGATCGAACAGCAGCTCGGTGATGTGATCGAGATGGCGGCCGCCGTAGCCCATCTGGAAGCCCCCGGAATAGTCGAAGCCGAACTCCCTGTAGACCTCCGAGCAGATCCGGATGCTGGTGACCACGTCGGTCGAGTGGGCTCGAACGACGGGAGCGAACCACACCGAGCCGCCACCGCCGCGAAAGTTGTAGACCCCGAACTCCTCGAGCGTCATGCGGCCGGTCATGGACTTGTGGAAATGCGCGAGT
Source organism: Thauera sp. (assembly GCA_040275625.1). GTDB lineage: Bacteria > Pseudomonadota > Gammaproteobacteria > Burkholderiales > Rhodocyclaceae > Thauera. The sequence continues at coordinate 10,404 of JBEOKH010000611.1, forward strand.
GGAGCCGGCATCTTGTCGCCGAGCTCGTCGGAGGTGACCAGCTGCCCGAGCCCGCCTAGGGCTCGCCTGACCTGTTCCAGGTCGGCCGCGACACGGGCGGGGGAGCCGTACAGCGTGCTGGCCATGAAGTAGGGCGGGGCGCCGATCTTCGCGCCGACCTCGGCGATGATCTCGTCGGGGAGCGAGTCCGGTCCCTGGTAAAGGTCACGTCGGCGGGTGAGCATCGTGATGCCGTAGAGCGACTTGCCGCCGATGCAGTTCTCGATGATGCCCTGGAGCCGCAGCTGGCGTGCGGCGTCGATCCCTTTTCCGAAGGCGGCTTCGTCGGGGAAGGCGGTGATCACCATCAGGTTCGTCTCGGGCTTGGCCATCAGCCAGAAGCCCATTTTCGTGACGACGCCGAAATTGGACTGGCAGAACAGGCCATCGAGCCAGGGTCCGAAACCCCAACGATAGCTCTGCCAGCTCCGGCTGTTCTCAACGCCGCCCATGCCCGTGCGCACGACGTGTCCATCAGCGAGGACCACCTCCATGCCGCAGAAGTGGGCGGCGTGTTCTCCGTAGCGATTGTTGCCCATCCCCCGGTCGAGCGTATTGCCGACCGGGCCGACGATCGGGCCCGGGCCGGGAAAGCTGAGCCAGAAGGGGATCTTGTGCTCGTCGAGGTAGTCCTGCAGCTGCTGGTTCGTCACGCCCGGTTCGACCAGCGCGGTACCCATCTCGGCGTCGACCTCGAGGATGCGATTCATCCGGCGCAGATCGAGAATCATCTGGCCCGCCGTCGCGGGTGCGGCGGAGCCGTAACCCAGATTGCGCCCGGTCGAGATGGGCCACACCGGAATGCCATGGTGGTTGCAGAGGGCGAGCACCTTCTGGACCTCTTCCACGGTCGTGGCGATGAGCACGCCCGAGGGCTGATGCAGGGCCTCATCCACCGGCATCATGATCTTGTTGTACGAGAGGAGGCGGTCGATCTCGACGATAACGCGGTCGTCGCCCAGGGCGGCGCGGAAATCGGAGACCGCTTCTGCGAAGCGCTCCCTCGACAGGCCGGGGGGCAGGGTGGCTGCTAAGGTCATGATATAGCTCTCAGATTCGGGTGATCAGGCTGATCAGGTGTGCCGACGGCGGTCGAGGGCTGGTGTCGATCAGCCGGCGGAGGTTGTGCGCTGAGCGGTCGAGCGCGGCGACGGGCAGGAGCGGATCCGCGGACGACGGTGCGAGTGCGCGTACGACCATCCCCCTGCCCAGGGACTCGGCCCATCGGGGTGCGCTGGCCGCTTGCGTACCGGCGAATCGCTCGAGTCGTAGCTCGCCGGTGCGCACCACCGAGCCGACCAAGCGGTGGCGGCTCACGCTGTCGCCGGACTGGACGTGCTCTCCGCGACTGATCCAGGCCACCCCCAGCTCGGCGAGGGCCTCCTCGAGCAAGAGTGCGCGGCGGGCGGCGATCGCACCGAGCAGGATGTCCCCCCTCCATTCCTGCAAGCGTTCGACCAGCCGGTCGAGCCGTCCTTGAACGAGGGCGGGCTCGATCGTTACTAGCGAGATTTGCGCAGGCCCTAGCGCCGCGAGACTCGATTCGATGCCGCGCCGGATCGGTGGGCCGAGTTCGTCGGCGTCGACCAGGATGCGCAGTCGGCCAGGGCTGACTGCGGCGTCTGCGCGCGCTGCGGCAGGGTCGGCGAGTACGGACAGGGGCAGCAGCGCGGGGGCACCAAGGGCCGCGGCGCTGCCGAGGAAGCGGCGTCTGGAGAGTTTCACCGCTGTTCTCCCGAGCGCTGCTTATCCCCGTCGCTCGCGTGCCCGAGGGCGGTCGCGCGCGGAGCGCGCGCTTGCTGCAGCAGCTTGCCGAGTGCTGCGAGCTCTTCTTCGCTGAAGTCCGTCGGGCGGAACGCCGGCATCGGACCACGCCCTTGCAGCACCACGTTACGGATGTAGGAGATCGGCAGATCCCGGCCGAACAGCGGTGGCGCGATCGAGATGTCGTGGCAGTAGGCGCACACCTTGTCGTAGATCTGCGTGGCGGACTGCCACTTCCCCGCCGAATACGCGTGTGCTCCCGACATGGGGAGTGCGAGGGCAGCCGCCAGCAGTGCGGTGCAGTGGTAATGGAAACGCGATCTCGCGGCATTCATTCGATCCTGGCTCCTTCGAAACGTCGGCCGCGGAGCGGCGTATGCGACCGATCGGGTAGGGGAGCCGAGCTCCGGCGCCGCCCCCTCGTCCGAGGCCGGCCGAGTCCGACCACGGTGTGCAGATTGTTGGACTTGTGAGGCTGTCGATCTCCTGCACAAGGTGAGTGCGCCGGTGCCAACCGATGTCGTGTCGCTCACTTTGTGCAGGAGTGGCGGAGCGCTCTCGAGCCGATCATGTGCCTCAACCCGGCGCCCCACCCGTGGAGCGGCTCCGCATGCAGCGGTGGCAGGGAGGGTCGGCACGACAAGAACCCCAGTGGAGGAATTCGATGAAGGACGTCCGCAACAAGGTGGCCTTTGTCACTGGCGCGGCCAGTGGTATCGGCCTCGGCATGGCGAGTGCGTTTCTCGAGGCAGGCATGAAGGTCGTCCTCTCCGATGTGCGTCGGGATGTGCTCGAGCAGGCAGCGGAAGGTCTTGCGGCGCATGGCGGCCGCTTCCACCTGATCGCCGTCGACGTCACGGATCGTTCCGCGATGGCGAGTGCAGCCGCGCAGACGCAGCAGGTCTTCGGCAAGTTGCACGTGCTGTGCAACAACGCCGGCGTAGGTTCGCGCACATCCATCGAGGATGCGCCCTATGAAGAATGGGACTGGGTCTTAGGCGTCAATGTGGGCGGGATCATCAACGGCATCCGCAGCTTCCTCCCGCTGATCCGGGCCCACGGCGAGGGCGGACAAATCGTCAACACCGCCTCGATCGGCGGGCTACTGCCCGTGCCGCCGCCGCTCGGGATCTACTCGGCGAGCAAATTCGCCGTGCGCGGGATCAGCGACTCGTTGCGGCTGGCGCTCGCGCACTCCGGGGTGGGTGTGTCGGTTCTCTGTCCCGGGCTGGTACGCAGCGCCCTCGCCGAGAACACCGCAGGCCTATCTCCCGTCGCGGCTGCCGGTAGCGAGGAGGTCGTGGCCATGCAGTCCGCAGCCTTGGCGGCGGGTATGGATCCGCTGGAGGTCGGGCGGCGTGTCGTGGAGGGCATTCGAAGGAACGACGCCTACATCCTCACCCACGGTGAGTTCAAGCAGGAACTGCGCGAGGTGTTCGACGAGATCCTCGCCGCCTTCCCCGACGACGAGGGGGATCCGGTACGTGCGCAGATCGAGCAGGGAAGGCGCGACGTGGTCGCGGCCATGAAGCTTGCGTTGAAGGATAGGGGCTGAACCTGGTTCCAGCTTGCAGTCGCCTAACTTTGTGGAGGGGCGCGTAGCGCATTCGGACGGGAAGACTACGGTAACGGTGCGGCGAGTGCGGAGGATCCGGACCGTCGAGAACAAGGTGGTTTCGATAGCAGGCAAAGCGCAGCGCGGCGAAGTGGTCGGTAGAACCGAGGCCGCATCAAACGAAGAGGAGGCGTTCGAATGAACAATGAAAATCCGTGCCGGCGGCGCGACTTGCGCATCCAGGGCAGGACCTGGAGTCGGCTGAGCGTGACTGCCCTGGCAGCCAGTCTCGGCATGCTGTCGTCGATGAGCGCGAACGCGTTCAGGATGGACGACGGCGAACTGAAGGTGCGCTGGGACAACACGGTCAAGTACAGCGCGGCCTGGCGCGTGGCCGACCGTGATTCCGAGGTCGAGAGCACGTCCTACAACCCGAACCTCGACGATGGCGATCGAAATTTCGGCAAGGGCCTGATCTCGAACCGCTTCGATCTCCTCTCCGAACTCGATGTGGTTTATCGGAACTTCGGTGCGCGGGTCAGCGCAGCGGCCTGGTACGACACCCTCTATAACCGCTCGACCGACCACGACTCTCCATTCAGCTTCAATGCGGTATCGGTGCGCAATGACGAGTTCGCCGAAGCCACCGAAAAGCTGCATGGTCGCAAGGCGGAGTTTCTCGATGCATTCGTGTTCGGGCAGTTTGCGCCGGCCGACATGCAATTGACCCTGCGTGCGGGCCGCTTTACCCAGCTATACGGCGAAAGCCTTTTCTTCGGCAGCAACGGGGTGGCGGCGGCGCAGAGCTCGCCCGACCTCATCAAGCTGCTTTCGGTGCCTGGTTCGCAGTTCAAGGAGATCCTCCGCCCCGTGGGCCAGGTCTCCGCGATGTTGCAGATCAGTCCGGCCGTATCGGTCGGCGCTTACGTCCAGTACGAATGGCGCGGTGCTCGCTTGCCGGGTGCGGGCAGCTACTTCAGCTTTGCGGATTTCGTCGATGCAGGCGGCGAGCGGGTGATCCTCGGGCCTCCCCTGGTGCCGGGCGGCGGACCGCAATCCCTCCTGCGTGGCGAGGATGTGCGGCCGCGTGATAACGGGCAGGGAGGCGCTCAGGTCAGATTCAAGATGTCCGACTGGGAATTCGGCCTCTATGCCGCGCGGTTTCACGATCGCATGCCGCAGTTCTACTTTCGGCCCGGCGCCGGGGGCGTGGATCCGGGCAGTGGCCGGGTCGGCGATTACGCGCTGGTGTACGGGCAGGACATCAAGGTCTATGGAGCAAGCGCGAGCACGGTCGTCGGCGACGCTAACGTCGCGGGCGAAGTCTCGATCCGGCGCAACATGCCGCTCGTCGCGGTCGGTAACGTGGTCGTCGATCCGACCCTGCAGGGTAACGGGCGCAGCAACCCGCTTTATCCGGTGGGCAACACCTTTCACGCCCAGTTGTCCGCTCTCAGCGTGCTGCCGGCCAACGATCTATGGGAGGGCGCGAGCTTCCTGGGAGAGCTGGCCTTCAATCGCCGCCTCAGCGTCACCAGCAATGCCAGCCAACTGGATCCGAACGCGACGCGCGATGCGCTCGCTTTGCGTTTCACCTTCCAGCCCGAGTATTTCCAGGTGCTTCCCGGGGTCGATATCCAGGTGCCGATCGGTGTCGGCTATGGCGTGAATGGGCGCTCGTCCATCAACGGGATCGGTTTCCCTCCGGAGCAGGGCGGAGATTTCAGTGTTGGCGTCAAGTTCGACTACCAGAAGCAGTGGCAGGGCAGCCTCAACTTCACCCACTACTTCGGCAGCGCCGGAGGCATTGTCGATCGTACGGGCGCGCTTTCCTACGATCAGGTGCATCGCGACCGCGACTTCATCGCCTTCTCCATCCAGCGCACGTTCTGAAAAGGAAATCAAATGAACAAGCGAAATCACTGCGTGGCAGCGCTGGTCGGCGCGCTCGTATTCGGCATCTCGCCCGCATTTGCCAAGGTCACCGCCGAGCAGGCTGCGACGCTACGGACCACCTTGACGCCACTGGGGGGCGAGCGCGCAGGAAACAAGGAGGGGACCATTCCGCCCTGGGAGGGCGGCTGGACTGCCGAGCGTTCGTTCGCCGACATCCTCGCAAAGGACAAGCCGATTCTGCAGATCACGGCGAAGAACCTCGATCAACACGTGGCGAAGCTATCGGAAGGAGTGCAGGCCCTGCTGAAGAAGTACCCCGAGACTTTCCGTCTCGACGTGTATCCGACCCGGCGGACGGCGGCCGCGCCGACATGGGTCTACGAGAACACGCTCGGGAATGCGACGCAGGCGACCATTACGGAGGGGGGACTTTCGCTCACCGGCGCCTACGGCGGCATCCCGTTCCCCATTCCGCAGGATGGCTACGAGGTCATGTGGAATCACACCCTGCGTGTCTATCCGGAATCGATCAACTTTTCGTTCCGCAACATCGTCGGCGCTGCCGATGGCACGCATACGGTTGCCGCCGAGTCCGTCCAGGATGCGCAGTTTCCCTACTACATGAAGGGGGGCAACGCCGAATCCTGGAACGGCGAGTACGTTCTCGCTCGCCAGGCCCAGGTCGCACCGCCCTTCAGGGCCGGCGAGTCCCTCGTGATCCGGGATGCGGTGGATGTCTCGAAGTCGCGGCAGGCCTGGCAATACCTCGTTGGCCAGCGCCGCGTGAGGCGTGCGCCGACGGTCGGTTACGACACCCCCGACTTTGTCTCGTCGGGCGCGAACTACTTCGATGAGGTGTTCGGATTTTACGGGGCATTGGATCGCTACGAATGGAAGCTCCTGGGAAAGCAGGAGATGTTCGTGCCGTACAACAACAATGCCTACGCCACGGTCAAGGTCGACCAGGTGGTTGGCCCGAAGCACCTGAATCCGGAGGGCCTGCGTTGGGAACTGCATCGTGTCTGGGTGGTGGAAGCGACCGTGGCGAACGGCAGGCGCCATGCGGTTCCGAAGCGTCGCTTCTATGTCGATGAAGATAGTTGGGTCGTGATGATGGTCGATGGCTTTGACGCCTCCGGCAAGCTCTGGCGGGCCAATCACGGGATCTCGTTCGTGATGCCCGAAGTTCCCGCGCTCTGGAGCGGCGCCACGATGATCTACAACCTGCAGGCGGGTTCCTGGATCCTGAATACGTCACTCAACGACTTCGGAGTCAAGATCGTCTCGCCGCGGCCGGATGCCTTCTTTACCGGCGATGCGCTGGGGGCCGGAGGTATTCGCTGAGCCTCGACTGGGTGCGGCCGGCGCTGGCATCGGCCGCACCCCTCGCTCCTCCCTGTAATCCGGGGCGATCCATCTCCTGCCGCCTCACCGTACGCCCGGCGTGACGAGCTTTGCGGGGCGGGTAAAGGTTCTGGAGCCTGGACAAGACATGCTCATCGAAGCGACAAACACGAGAGAACCGAAATGACCTTGGACAATGCAGTCCGATCCATGTTGGCCGTGATCGGTCTGATGTGCGCGGCATCGCCTGCCATGGCGGCAAGTGGGCAATCCGTCCCGGATCTCATGCAGCTCCCTGCGCGCGCCGATGCAAGGGCGGCCAACTCCGTGCAACTGGCGGTCACCCGGGCGGGTGAGCGGCTGGTTTCGGTGGGTGAGCGTGGAGTCGTGCTGCTCTCGGACGATGGTGGAGCAAGCTGGCGTCAGGCTCGGTCGGTCCCCTCGAGCGTGGCACTGGCCGACGTCCATTTCGTCGACGACCGGTTGGGCTGGGCGGTGGGCCACAGCGGCATCGTGTTGCACTCACGGGATGGCGGCGAGAGCTGGGAGCGTCAGCTCGATGGCCGCCAGGCCGCGCAGGCGGTACTCGGGGAAGCGCGGGCCCTCGTGGCGAGCGGCGCGACGGGTGCGGAACGTTTGCTTGTCGATGCCCAGATCCTGGTCGACGACGGACCGGACAAGCCGCTGCTGAGCGTGTATTTCATGGACGCACGCCATGGCTGGGCCATGGGTTCCTACGGGCTGGCCCTTGCCACCAAAGACGGCGGCCAGACCTGGCAGGCCGTCATGGGGCGCCTGCCCAACCCCCGCGGCAAGCACCTCTATCAGGTCCGCGGCGAGCGCTCCCGCCTGCTCGTCGCCGGCGAGCAGGGGGCCCTGTTCCGCTCCGAGGATGGCGGCCGCACCTTCGCGGAAGTCGACACGCCTTACCCGGGGACGTTTTTCGGGGCGCTCGCACTCGACCAGGACACCATCCTGGCCTACGGCTTGCGGGGCAACGTCTGGCGCAGTGCGGACGCGGGCGCGAGCTGGACGCAGATCCCCATCGATCAGGAGATCACGATCACCAGCGGAACGCAGCTCGGAGATGGCGCCATCGTGCTCGCCGACGAGAGCGGGCGGCTGCTGCGCAGCGACGATCAGGGGCACCGCTTCCGCGCACTCGAAGCCAAGGCCCCCAGCGCGGTCACCGCACTGGTGCAGGTCGAAGACGGCGCGCTCGTGCTGTCCGGAGCACGCGGCCCGAGCCGCGTCGATGCCGCACAACTCCTTGATACGGACCGTCGATAATGGCCGCCGTACCTGCACTTCCCGCCGAAGCGGTGATCGCCGATCTGGCTGACTTCGACGCGCGCTCGGGTTCGTTGGCCGAGCGTGTGCTGTTCAACAATCGTCTGCTCATCGTATTCCTGTGCCTGCTGGCGACGGTGGTGCTCGGCTACCAGGCGCTGGGGCTCAAGTTGAACGCCGCGTTCGACAAGATGATCCCGACTAGCCACCCGTACATCGTCAACTTCCTCGACAACCGCAGCCAGCTCGCGGGCATGGGCAACAGCCTGCGCATCGCGGTGGCGACGACCGAAGGAGACATCTTCGACGCCGAGTATCTAGACACCGTGCGCAAGATGAGCGACGAGCTGTTCCTGATGCCCGGCGTCGACCGGCCCTACATGAAATCCTTGTGGGCGCCCGCCGTGCGCTGGACCGGGGTGACCGAGGAGGGTCTCGACGGCGGTCCGGTGATCCCGGACGACTACGACGGCTCGCCCGAGGCGATCGAGCAGGTGCGCGTCAACGTCGAGCGCTCGGGCGAGATCGGCCAGTTGATCGCGGCCAACTATCGCTCGAGCATCATCCTGGTTCCACTCCAGGACAAGATCGCCGAGACCGGCGAGCGGATCGAGTACCACGCCCTGTCCAAGCACATCGAGACGCTGCGCGCGAAGTACGAATCGGAGAAGATCCGCATCCACGTCACCGGTTTCGCCAAGGTGGTGGGCGACCTGATCGAGGGCCTGCGCCAGGTGATGCTGTTCTTCGGCATGGCGATCGTCATCTGCACCGGCGTGCTGTTCTGGTACACCCGCTGCCTGCGCAGCACGCTGCTGGTGGTGGCGTGCTCGGTGGTGGCCGTAGTGTGGCTGCTGGGCCTGTTGCCCACGCTCGGTTACGAGCTCGACCCGTACTCGATCCTGGTGCCCTTTCTCGTCTTCGCCATCGGCATGAGCCACGGCGCGCAAAAGATGAACGGCATCATGCAGGACATCGGCCGCGGCACGCACAGCCTGGTGGCGGCCCGCTACACCTTCCGCCGCCTGTTCCTGGCCGGACTGACTGCGCTGCTGGCCGATGCGGTCGGCTTCGCGGTGCTCATGGTGATCGATATCCAGGTCATCCAGGATCTGGCGATCACCGCCAGCATCGGAGTGGCGGCGCTGATCTTCACCAACCTTGTCCTGCTGCCGATCCTGCTGTCGTACACCGGGGTGAGCCCGGTCGCCGCGCAGCGTAGCCTGAAGGCCGAGCGGATGGAGGCCGACAGCGCCGATCACGCCAAACATCCGTTCTGGGCCTTCCTCGACCTGTTCACCCAGCGCAAGTGGGCCGGCATCGCGGTACTGGCGGGGCTGGCGATGGGGGCCGTCGGCCTGGCGGTGAGCTTTCAGCTAAAGATCGGCGATACCGACCCGGGCGCGCCCGAGCTGCGCCCCGACTCGCGCTACAACCGCGACAACGCCTTCATGACCGCCAACTACGCGGCGAGCAGCGACGTGTACATCGTCATGGTGCGCACCCCGCAGTACGCCTGCGGCCAGTACGCCACGCTGATGGCGGTCGATGCGCTCGAACGCGAGTTGCAGCAGCTGCCCGGGGTGGAGACGACCAGTTCGCTGGCCGGACTTGCCAAGGTGGCCAATGCGGGCATGAACGAGGGCAGCCTGAAGTGGTTCGAGATCCCTCGTTCGCAGGACATGTTGAACGCGATCATCACCCGCGCCCCGCGCGAGATGTTCAACCAGAACTGCGACCTGCTCACCGTCTATGCCTACCTCAAGGATCACAAGGCCGACACGCTCGCAAGCGTGGTCGAGGTGGTCGAGGCCTTCGCCGCACGCCACGGTACCGACGAGGTGCGTTTCCTGAACGCCGCGGGTAACGCGGGCATCGAGGCGGCCACCAACATCGTGGTGAAGAAGGCCAACGTGCAGATGCTGTTCCTCGTATATGCGGCGGTGATCGTGCTCGCCTTCATCACCTTCGGCTCTTGGCGCGCGGTCGTGTGCGCGGTGGTGCCGCTGATGATCACCTCGGTGCTCTGCGAGGCGCTGATGGTATGGCTCAGCGTCGGCGTCAAGGTCGCCACGCTGCCGGTGATCGCGCTCGGCGTGGGCATCGGCGTCGATTACGCGCTGTATGTGATGACGGTTCTGCTGGCGCGCATGAAAGAGGGCATGAGCCTGTCCGAGGCCTACTACAAGGCCCTGATCTTTACCGGCAAGGTCGTGATCCTCACCGGTGTCACCCTGGGCCTAGCCGTGGCCACCTGGGCCTGGTCCCCCATCAAGTTCCAGGCCGACATGGGCATCCTGCTCGCGTTCATGTTCATCTGGAACATGCTCGGCGCGCTCATCCTGCTGCCGGCGCTGGGGCATTTCCTGCTGCGGCCGGAAAAAGCGGTGCCGGGCGGATGAAACAAGGCGAGATCGAATGTTTCACCACATCCTCGTGCCACTCGACTGATCCGCCTGCTTTCTCCTTCGACCGTTCGCCGCTTTCTGTGAGACAGCTTTTCTTCCCTCTTTTCCCTCGACAAGACCCAGGAGACAAAATGAAAGACCCGCAGACCGTTCCCGCATCCAGCCCGGAGTCGACGAACCCCACGCAGATCTACAAGCCCGACTCCATCGGCCTGATGATCCCCGGGGCCGAACCGAAGCCTGAACCCGTGCCCTACGGCACGGATGTCCAGGGTCGTTATTTCGACGGCTATCCCCAAATCGTGAAGGTCGAGCCTTCCGAAGCACACTACGGTCTGCGCAAGGAAAAGGACGTGATGGTGACGATGCGCGATGGCGCCCGCTTGGCGGTCGACGTCTACCGACCGGATGCGGAGGGCGAGCGTTTTCCGGCGATCATGGCCTATGGAATGTGGGGCAAGGATGCGCAAGAGGCCATCGAATGGAACGCCGACAAACTTCAGCGCTACTACGATAGCCCCTTGTGGGATGGATCCATGGAAGCGGGTGACTTCACCTACACGGTGCCCCGAGGTTATGTCCACGTGATCCCGGACCCTCGTGGTGTGGGAAATTCGGATGGAGAGGCGATCCGCCCGGACACCGTGCATCACACGGGCGACATCCATGATCTGGTCGAATGGATCGCCGCTCAGCCTTGGTGCAATGGGAAGGTTGCGATGATGGGGCCGTCGTCCTATTCGTGGTCCCAGGGTGAAATCGCCCAGAACGATCCGCCACCGCATCTGAGCGCATTGCGCCCGGACGAGATGATTTATTGGGCTGGCGATCAGTTTCATGGCATCTACGACACGCTCGGTTATCACATCGTATACGGCAGGCACGGCAACGACAGCACTCCTCCGCCCTCGAATCGCCCGGTGATGCCGCCCTCGTCGATGCTCATGAAGCACCTGCCGAAGGAGCTTTTTCAGGCGCGCGTCGCCGAGGCGCTCGACAATCCGGACTACAAATACAACACCAAGTGGTATTCGGCGTTGCGCTATCCAATGAAGTCGTCATGGGTTTTCGACACCTTGTTGGACGCGCTGCATCCGATGCCCATGGAGAGCCGGGCGCACAAGATGACGCTTCCCATGTATGTCGGTACGCCATGGGCTTCAAGGCTCTACATCTGGGGCACCTTCCACGTCTATGAGAAAGCCGGAACGCCGAGCCGAGACAAGAAGATGATCGTCTATCCGCCTGGCTTCCCGCCCCGACCGCATACGAGCTACCACGACGAGACAGTGCGCTGGTACGACTATCAGCTCAAGGGTATCGATAACGGCATCATCGACGAGCCGCCGATCAAGATGTTCGTGATGGGAATAAACAAATGGAAATTCGAGAACGAGTGGCCGCTCGCACGCACGCAGTGGACGAAGTTCTACTTGCATCCGCAGGGGCAACTTTCTGCCGAGCCGGTCCAGCCGACACGCGAGGTCGATCGCTTTACCCAACCCGCCGCCTACATCGATTCCACGGTCTACTGCCTTAAATATCAAAGCGAGCCGATGGAAGTCGATATGGAAATCACCGGGCCCGTTGCCTGCCACCTGGAAGCATCGATCGATATCGACGACACCAATTGGATGGTAGACCTGATCGACCTTGCGCCGGACGGAAGCCGCCAACTGCTCAGTACCGGTTATCTGAAAGCGAAGTTTCGCGCGCTCGACCAAGAAAAATCCAAGCGCTGGCAACCCGTTCACCCCCGACAGGAGCCGGTTGCAGTCGTGCCGGGAGAAATGAACCTCTATTCGATCCAGATGATGCCGACGGCGAATGTGTTCAAGAGGGGCCATCGTGTCGAGCTGGTTGTTCGAAACCAGGACGACCTGCTCAGTCGCCTAGGTAACTGGGGCGTCTACATGCTCCCCTTCATGCGCACCGTCACGCACACGATCCATTTCGGCAATTCGCACCTCTTGCTGCCCTTGGTTCCGCGTGCGGCCGGTTGAACTCAAGTCCTCCTCTCTGCGACGAGGGGCGCACGATTTGCGGCCGATACGCATGGCCGGCAAGCAATTGGATGATTCGAAGGGGAGTTAAGTCATGATGAAGGAACAGGCTATTCCGGAAGAAGTCCAGGTCCTGTCTCGGCAAGCGATTCCTCTTTCCAGTGCGCCCCGCTATCCCGGGCTCGAAGAGCGAGCGTACGTGCTTCCGCGCGGGTATCGCCACTTTTCAGGTGCGATGCCGCTCGTGTGCGATGTCCTTGTAGAACAAGATGTCGCGGTAACGCTCAGGGACGGCATCGTGATCCGGGTGGACGTGTTTCGTCCCGTGGATCGGACGGATTGTCCCGCCATCGTGGCTTGGAGCCCTTATGGAAAGCGAGGGGGCCTGCTGACCAATGACTTCTTCGGCCATCCGACCCGAATGGATGTTCCGGTGTGCTGGGAGGACGGGCTAAACAAGTTCGAGGGACCGAATCCTTCATATTGGGTCGCCCACGGTTACGCCGTGATCGCTCCGGACCCCCGAGGATGCTTCAATTCGGAAGGCGATATTCGAGCATGGGGAAAGGGCGAAGCAGAGGATGAATATGATTTGATCGAGTGGGTTGCATCGAGGCCATGGAGCAATGGGAAGGTCGGTCTGAGTGGCAACTCCTGGCTTGCGATGACACAGTGGTCCGTCGCTGCGCTCCGCCCTCCGCATCTTGCTGCGATCGCACCCTGGGAGGGGGCACACGACATCTATCGTGAAACGATGGCGAGGGGTGGAATTCCGGATACGGTATTCCCGGCAGGGATCTTTGCGTGTCTCCCCGGAAAAGGTCGGATCGAGGACCCGGTTGCGATGGTTTCGGCGCATCCACGATTCGACCAATATTGGGCCTCGAAAGTGGCCGATCTGTCCAGTATTGACGTGCCCGCTTACGTTGTCGCATCGTGGACCAATTTGCTGCATACGACAGGATCGATCGCCGGTTGGCGTGGCATCCATTCGAAGCAGAAGTGGCTCCGTGTCCACAATACCCACGAATGGACGGATTATTACAGCCCCGATAGCGTGGAAGATCTCAGGCGCTTCTTCGATCGATTCCTGAAAGGGATCGACAACGATTGGGAGGCTACGCCGGCAGTCCGGTTGTCCATCCTGGATCCGGGGCGGCGAGACACCGTCGGCCGTGCCGAATCGGATTTTCCGCTAGCGCGGCAGAAATTCGTTCCGTTCCATCTGAGCATCGGTGAACAGTGCGGGCAGCTCGCCTCGGTGCCGCAGCAGCACGAGGTTTCTTGTACCTACGACTCTTCCGACCTCCGTGGGGCCACTTTCCGGGTCACCTTCGATCGGGAAATCGAAGTGACGGGTTACCTTAAGCTCAAGCTCTGGGTCGAGGCACTGGATCA
>JBEOKH010000612.1:0-7833 GCA_040275625.1 Thauera sp.
ATTGTTCCGCGTGGGCGCGGGCGGAAAAAGAACGCCGCTCAGTGACCGGTTACCCCAGGGCATCCGGGTCAACGCCATCGCGCCGGGCCCGATCGGGACGCCGCTGTGGGGAACGGTCGGGCTGCCGCCCGAAATCCTCGGTGTTGTCGCGGAAAAGATCACTTCCCGGCTGATGCCCGGTGCATTCGGCCAGCCGGAGGATATCGCCGAGCTCTCGGTGTTCCTGGCCTCGGACAGTGCCAGGAACATCTATGGCCAGGAAATCGTCGTGGATGGCGGCTATACCGTCGGATAAGTGTCGCCGTGACGTCCCTGCATCGACCCGCCGCTGGCAGGTTTTTTTCTGCCTGACGTTACCCGCACGGCGTTCGCCGGCGGAGTCGGGAAATCTTGTGATGGCCGAGGAACGGATTGACCGCCTGGGCGAGCGCGCGGCGCGCGTTGGCGGCCCTGCACGCGCTGCGCACCGCATAGACGCGCGACAGCACGCTGGTGTCGGCGAACGACACGAGGGCGACGGCAAGCCCGCCGATGACCACGGTGTCGAGGTCGTGCCAGGTGATCCACGGAATGGCGAACGCAGGCAGGCCCTGCGGCAGCGCGCCGAGCACCGCGACGCCCGCGTTCTCGGCCAGATCCAGCGCGCCGGCGAGCGCGACCGCGCGCATCGGGTCGCCGCCGGACTGCTGCAGCACGACCGCGAGGATCAATGCTGCCAGCGCACTGTCGGGGCCCAGCACCAGGATTCGGCTGGGGCCGAACAGCGCGTACGCGAGCAGGGGGACGAGCGTGGCGTAGAGACCATAGATCCCCGGCACACCCGACGCGACGGCATAGGCGATGCCGACCGGCACCAGCATCGCTGCCAGCACCAGGCCCGGCGACGAGGTCATGGCGCAGCCAGGCGGCCTGGTAGCTGCGCAGGGTTTGCAGGCCCGGCGTCCAGCGCCGCCAGCCGGCCTGGTCGGAGGCTCGGGCGGGACGGGCGACGCGGCCGGGTTCGGGGCCGGTTTGCGGACTGTCGAGGGGGGGCTCATGGGCTCGGGTCTGCTCGTGTTTGGCTGTATCCAGCGCCTGCCCGCCCGCTGCGGGGGGGCGTTCATCGTCGTGGGAAAGGGGCAGGCGTCGAGCAAAGCCAGACAGTAGCACCCGTTCGAAAAACCCGAGCGCTCCCGTCCGACGGCGCTGAGTCCGTTGCGCCAGTGTGAGCGAGACGACCGGGTGTCGACTACAGTCCCTACCGTGCATAATTGATGGCGTTTTTCGAGCCGAACGAACAAATTTCGACGATTCGATGCCGCCGATTGGCTACGCGTGAACAATCGCCCGGCTCTCCCAGACAGTCCGAACAAGAACCGCAGCGACGGCTCCCAAAGCTGCGTTGAACGGCGCTTCCGGTGACGAACTTCGGCAAGCCGGAAGCACCCCGCCCCCTTGGCGCCCGCCCGATCGACACCGCATTCAGCCCGCACACGAGATGAGCCGATGACCACCCCGCAACCCAACAACCCTTTGCACGGCATCACCCTCGAGCGGATCGTGAACGACCTGGTGGCGCGCTTTGGCTGGGCGGGGCTGGGGCGGCGGATCGACGTGCGCTGCTTCAACCATGAACCGAGCATCGCCTCCAGCCTCAAGTTCCTGCGTCGCACGCCCTGGGCGCGCGAGCAGGTCGAAGCGCTGTATCTTGAAACGCTGCGCGCGGCCTCGCAGCCGGGCGCAGCAACCGAACCCAACACACCCCGGAGCAGATCCAACACGTGAAGACCCCGAGCAGAATCGAACCGCTGGTGGCCGACGGTCTCGTCGACCACGTCATGCGCCAGCTCATGAGCGGCAAGGAGGCCATGGTCTATGTCGTGCAGTGTGGCGAAGAAGTGCGCTGCGCCAAGGTATACAAGGAAGCCAACAAGCGCGGTTTTCACAAGGCGACCGACTACACCGAGGGACGCAAGATCAAGAACAGCCGCCAGGCGCGCGCGATGGCCAAGGGCTCGCGCTACGGCCGTCAGGAGCAGGAGGCGGCATGGCAGCACGCCGAGGTCGACGCGCTGCGCCGGCTTGCCGCGGCGGGGGTGCGCGTGCCGACGCCGTACGACTTCCACGAGGGTGTGCTGCTGATGGAGCTGGTGACCGACGAGGACGGCGAACCGGCGCCGCGGCTCAACGACGTGGTGCTCGGTGAGGAGGAGGCGCGGCGCTTTCACGCCGATCTGGTGCGCCAGGTCGTGCGCATGCTCTGCGCCGGCATCGTCCACGGGGATCTGTCGGAATACAACGTCCTGGTCGATCGCGACGGGCCGGTGATCATCGATCTGCCGCAGGCGGTCGATGCCGCGGCCAACAACAACGCCCGCGCCATGCTCGAGCGCGACGTTGGCAACCTCGCGACTTACTTCGGCCAGTTCGCTCCCGAGTTGCGCGACACGGCATACGGCAAGGAGATCTGGGCGTTGTACGAGTCGGGCAAGCTGCAGCCCGAAAGCGTGCTGACCGGGGTTTTCGCGGACGAGGCCGGGCACGCCGACGTCGACGAGGTGCTGCAGGTCATCGAGGCGACGCGCCGGGAAGAGATCGCGCGTCAGGCCGGCCGGGCGGAAGCCGCGGCCGGCGAGGCCTGAGCTGAGCGGCAGACTTCGATGCGCCCCCTCCTGAGCGTCTCGCCCGACGAGGTCGAGATCACCGCGATCCGCGCCCAAGGGGCGGGCGGCCAGAATGTGAACAAGGTGTCGACTGCGGTGCATCTGCGCTTCGACATCGCGGCTTCTTCGCTGCCCGAGGAGGTCCGGGCGCGCCTGCTCCAACTCGGTGACCAGCGCATCAGCAAGAACGGCGTTGTGATCATCAAGGCTCAGAAGTTTCGCAGCCTGGAGAAGAACCGCATCGAGGCGCTGGGCCGGCTCGAGGCCTTGATCAACAGCGTCGCAGCACCGCCAAAGGCCCGCCGCGCCACACGGCCGACGCGGGCCTCCGTTGCCCGTCGTCTGGAGGGCAAGGCGCGCCGCGCGTCGGTGAAGGCGGGGCGGGGGAAGTTGGGCGAGTAGGGCGTGCCGCGGTGCGTCGGCCGGCACGCCCGGGGCTCATGCAGAGATGGTGTTCGCCGCGGGCAATGGTGCGACCACGACGCGGTTGCGCCCCGCCTGCTTGGCTTGGTACATCGCCGCATCGGCACGTTGGAGCGCGGCCTCCAGGGGTTCGCCATCGCCCAGTGGGGTGACCCCGGCGCTGAAGGTGATCACCACCTTCTGCTTGTCAGCCATGAAGAATTCGCGCGTGAGTTCGCGCTGCAGGCGGGTAAGGGCCTGCTGGGCATCGCTGCCGCCGGTTTCGGGCAGCAGGATGACGAACTCCTCGCCACCATAGCGCGCAAGCACGTCCTGCGGGCGCAGGTGCTGGCGCACGATACGGGCGAGGTGAACCAGTGCGTCGTCTCCCGCCTTGTGACCGTGGGTGTCATTGAGCTTCTTGAAGTGGTCGATGTCGAGCAGGGCGACGGCGAGCCCGCAGCCACGACGCTGGGCGCGCGCGGCTTCCTTCTGGAACATTTCCTCGAGACCGCGGCGGTTGAGCGCGCCGGTGAGCTGGTCGTGGCGCATCAGGCGGCTGGTTTCCTCGAGCTCGGCCTGCAGCGCGATGATGCGTTCCTGGGCCTCGCTGGCCTGCGTGCGCGCGACGAGCAGGTCGTCGCGCGAGCGTTGCGCTTCTTCCTGGATGCTGCGGGTCTCGGTCATGACCTCATCGAGCAGCGGGCCGATCTCGGTGATGTCGCGGGCCTGGGCGATGCGCTGGGCGCAGTTGCCGATACGGTCGTGGTAGGCACCGGTGCTCTCCGAGAAGCGCGCGAGCTGGTCCACGAAGCCGGCGAGCATGTCGCGCAGGTGACGCTGGGATTCGGCCAGGGTGTGCTTGAGCTGCCCCTGCTTCTGGATCAGTTCCTTGAGGCGGCGGCCGGCGTCGTCGATCTGGCGCGGGTCGGGGCGGCTATCGACGATCTCGCGCAGCATCTCGATCTGGCCGCTGAGCCAGCGGTCGTCGAGCACGAGTTCGTCGATATTGCGCAGCAGCATGCGCAGCAGTTCAAGCATGCCGGCGCGGATTTCCGCGTCATCGGCGGCGGCGAGTTCGAGCTCGCGGGCGAACGCGCGCAGGCGCGTGCCAACTTCGCGCAGCCCGGCGGCCTCGGTGTGTGCGGCGGCGTCCTTGCACAGGGTGGCGGCAGATTCACGGAGTTCCGGGTGTTCTTCCAGCAAGGGCGGCAGCGCTTCGCCGAGGCTGATCCCGAGCAGTTCGCGCAGGGCGTCGGTGATGCCGCTGTCGGTGGTGGGGGGGGCGGTGGAAGTGACGGCCTGCGCCGAGGGCGTGGCGAGGGCACGCGCTGCAACAGCTTGGGCCGGTGCAGCGGCAGCCGGCGCGGCCGGCTCGTCGCTTTCGAGCACTTCGACCGCCTGCGCGTCGGGGTCGGTGGCCGCCTGGTTCCAGCTCTTGAGCAGACCCTGCAGGCGGCTGTAAAGGGCGGCGGGGTCGGCGGCGCGCAGCACGCGGTCGAGCGATTCGCGCTTGCGTGCAGGGGTCCAGCCGGTCTGGCGGGCTTCCCATTGGCGCAGCAGGTTGCCGATCAGTTCGTTCCATACGGGCTGTTCGGCCAGCTTGAGACCGTCGATGTAACGCTCGAGCGCCGCTTCGGCGGCCTTTGTGCGGCCGTCGGCAAGTGCTTGCTCGAGCTGGTGCGCGTGGCGCTGACGTTCGGCATTGTCGCGCGGCAGGCGACGCGCGAGCTTGCGCACGAAGGCCTCGGGGAGCGCGTCGTCGTCGGGACGGCTGCCGGCGATCTCGTGATAGAGCTTGCGGTAGTTGTCCGGCGTGGGCGCGATACGCCTCAGCGCGAGCTGGCGTAGGGCTTCGCGGGCAATCTCGGAAGGGTTGCTGAGCTTTGACATGGTGATCGGCGGCGTCCCGGGGCCAGAGGCATGTTTCGGGCATTCTACGCTTGCTCTGGCGGGGTTTAGGGGGTGGTTGCGGGGCTGTCCTGTGCGCGGTCGGCTTCGATCGGCGCCCGGGCGCGATTCATGCAAGCGTAGACATTAATCAAATGCTTATATTGTTTCGGGGGATAGACTGCTCAGGGGGAAACGTACATCGGGAGGGAGAGAGAAAATGGGCATCCAGACCTTCGCTTGGCGCCATCTGCTTGGTGGCGTCCTATTGATGGCGGCGAGTGCGCTGTCTACCGCCGCTACCGACCCTGCAGCGGGCAAAACGCCGGTGGCGGCCGCGGCCGGCAAGGCCGCGAGCACGGCCGATCACAGCAAGTTCAAGGAACTTCAGGGGCCGTTCAATAGCGGCCCCGAGGTCACCAAAGCCTGCCTGACCTGCCACAACGAAGCCGGCCATCAGGTCATGAAGAGCGTGCACTGGACCTGGGAGGCGATCAGCCCGACCACTGGCAAGAAGCTTGGCAAGCTGCACGCGGCCAACAACTTCTGCGGGTCAATCCTTTCCAATGAGCCGCGGTGCACGAGTTGCCACGCCGGCTATGGCTGGACGGACAGGAACTACGATTTCACCAACCAGAACAACGTCGATTGTCTGGCCTGTCACGACACCACCGCGACCTACAAGAAGATCGCCACCGACGCCGGCCACCCGTTGTACGCGCCGCGCGAGATGCCCAAGGGCAGCGGCAAGATCGTGCAACCGCCCGACCTCACCAGGATCGCACAGGCGGTGGGCAAGCCGGGCCGGCAGAACTGTGGGGCCTGTCACTTCAACGGTGGTGGTGGCGACGCGGTCAAGCACGGCGACCTGGATACCTCGCTGATCAAGCCGTCGCGGGAGCTGGACGTACACATGTCGCCCGATGGAGAGAACATGAGCTGTGCCGACTGTCACACCTTCAACGCGCACCAGCCCTCGGGTAGCCGCTATGCGGCGGTCGCCAAGGACACCAAGGGCGTTGACATGAAGCACGTCGATCACACCCGCGCGACCTGCGAGTCCTGTCACGACGTCAAGCCGCACAAGAACGAGCGTCTGAACAATCACGCCAACCGTGTGGCCTGCCAGACCTGTCATATCCCCGAGTTCGCGCGCGGTGGCATCGCCACCAAGACGCTGTGGGACTGGTCCACCGCGGGCAAGCGCGGGCCGGACGGCAAGCCGCTGTTCATCAAGGACGACCATGGCCACCTGAGCTACTCGGCCGAGAAGGGCGACTTCAAGTATGGCGAGAACGTGCGCCCGACTTACAAGTGGTACAACGGCGTGGTCCATCAGATCGCCATCACGGACAAGATCGACGACAGAAAGCTCCTCGAGCTGAACCGCGTCGAAGGCTCGGCGAGCGACCCGGATGCGCGCATCTGGCCGTTCAAGGTTATGGTCGGCAAGCAGCCCTACGACCCGGTGAACAAGACGCTGGTGGTCAACCATGTGTACGGCAAGGACGACACTTCGTTGTGGGAAAACTTCGACTACACCAAATCGATCCAGGCGGGCATGGACTATGCCGGACTGCCGTACAGCGGAAAGTTCGACTTCATCGAGACGCGGATGAACTGGTTCATCACCCACATGGTGGCGCCAAAGGAAAAGGCCCTGCGCTGCGGCGCGTGCCATACCCGCTCGGAAGACGGTCGCCTCGCTGAAATCACCGACATCTACCTGCCGGGGCGTGACCGCAACGGCTGGGTTGACCTCCTTGGTGGCCTGGCGATCGTGGGCGCGATTAGTGCCGGCTCGATCCACGGCCTCGCCCGCATCCTCTCCCGTCGCAAGGGGCACTGAAAATGAGCGCGAACCGCATCTACATCTACAAGCGCTATGAACGTTTCTGGCACTGGTCGCAGGCAGCGTTGATCATCGTGATGATGATTACCGGCTTCGAGATCCACGGCAGTTACAGGCTGATCGGCTTTAAGGACGCAGTCGATGTCCATACGGTTGCCGCATGGACGCTGATGGTGGTCTGGGCGTTCACCGTCTTCTGGCAATTCACCACTGGCGAGTGGCGGCAGTACATCCCGTCGACGCACAACGTGTCGGCGATGATCCGCTATTACACGGTGGGGATCTTCAAGGACACACCACACCCCTTCCGCAAGACCACGGTGCAGAAGCACAACCCGCTGCAACGCCTGGCCTATCTCGCGCTGCTCGCCTTCATCTCGCCGCTGATCTGGGTCTCGGGCCTGCTCTACCTGTTCTACGGCAACTGGGCGCAGCTCGGCATCGACAAGATGCTCTCGCTCGAGACGGTGGCGCTGGTGCATACCGGGGGGGCGTTCATGATCACCGCGTTCTTCTTCATTCACGTCTATCTGACCACCACCGGGCACACGATCTTCGCCCACATCAAGGCGATGATCACCGGCTGGGAAGAGGTCGACGAGCACGCTCCCGCTGCAGGCGACGCACCGAAGCCCTCGGCCGGCAAGGTCTGATCCGCCGCTCGACGGTACTGGTTGGCGAGAACGCTCCGCGGAGTGTTCAGCGTGGGGCGTCTTCGTCCGGCAGGTCGTAAGGATCGGCGACATAGGCCGGCCCCTTCATGACGAAGACGATGAAGGCGCCGATCGCCACGGTAAATACCACGGTCCAGTGCAGGACGACCGCGGCCAGGACCCAGATGTCGATCATCGACAGCGAGCGAACGACCTCGAGGCTGTCGTCGCCCCACCAGAGCAGGCGGGCGAAGAGCGCAACGGCCATGCACGCAGCCGTTCCAGCGAGCGCAATCATGGGCAGGCGCGCCAGCACCTTTCTCTCGAGTCCGGCTGGTTCCGGAACAAGTCAAGATAGTTGTCGCCTGATTCATGCAACCAACCGCTCTATGTC
>JBEOKH010000613.1:0-9260 GCA_040275625.1 Thauera sp.
ATCGAAAATGGAATTCCGAGCGCCGTCAGAAACTTGGCATAGGGCGTGAAGTTCGTCCCGGCCACAGAACACACGGTGATGCCCAGGTGGTCGAGGTCGTTCCCCAGCGAGGCGGCGAACACCGGGAGCAGGAACTTCTCGGCATCCCCTTCTACCAGGATGATCCCCCGCGCGAACAGCATCTCCGCCCGCGTGACGTCCAGGTAGCGCGCGACGTCGTCTTCCTCGTCATCGGTCAGATCGACCGACGCCGCGGAGGTCCCGACCGTGCCGTCATGTGCGGAGTCGCGCAGCAGCACCAGCGAACGAAGCGGTGCGACGCTCGCGATGTGGGGTGAATGCGTTGTCAGCAGCAGCGACAGCTGTTCTTCCGGCGGCGCCCCGGCCAGATCTTCGAACAGATGCCGGTAGACGGAGCGCTGCAAATGCGGGTGCAGGTGGGCCTCGGGCTCCTCAATGGCCAGCAGCGTGTGGTCACGCCGGTTCTCGCCCATGAGCTGGCGCAGTTCCAGGGCCTTGAGAGTCAGGAAGGCCACATTGGCCGAGCCAAGGCTGGCCTCCCCAATCGTCCGCAACCCGCCGTCGATTAGCAACTTGAGATTGCGAAAAAGCCGGGTGACGTCCGTAGTACCGAACCCCAGACTCGGCTCCATGTCCTGCTTCGGGCCGCTCATCGAGGCGAACAGCTCCCGCAGGTCCTTCTCCAAGGTCTGAACAGTGGGAAACTCCGCCAACTGCTCGGTCGCCGCGTGGACTGCATCGCGCACGTCCTTGAGCTCGTCCCCCGAGACCCCGGCGAATGCGCGCTCGAGCAAGGGCCGCAGAGGCGAGCGCCGCCAAGCGGCTAAGTCCCCTTCCGCGTCACGCAGCGCAGGGAGTAGGTCCATTGCTACGCGCCGACGCACGTCGTGTCCGAACCGCTTGGTCTCGGACTCCCCACCAAAGCAGATGAACTCATAGTGCTCGTCCGCCTGCGGGAATCCCTCGAGGCCCGGAATCGCGCGGAACTCATAGGTCAGGCGCACGGTGTCCGGATCGTCATCCAGCCGAAAGTCCGTGAGCAGGGCCAGCAGATCCAGGTCTTCCTCGAAATCGGTCAGTTCCACGAACACCGTGATCTTCTCGTCCTCAAGGGGCTCTCCGAGCCCATCCCAGAAGTCGCCCTGGCCCAACTGCCGCGCACTGTCGGGCAGACTGGGATCGAAGATCAACCGCAACGCATAAAGCAGGTTGCTCTTGCCGACGCGGTTCTCACCCACGATGACCGCACTTCCGTCCAGCGCGATATCCAGCTCACGGAAATTGCGAAAGTTGTTCACATAGATCCGCGTCAGCCTCATGGGGTCCTCCTTGTTCTTTGTCTCATCCGCGGTCGCCGACCGGCAGCAACCGCCACACGTCGCCCCAACTGCGTCCGGGCCGTGGTCGCGTTGGAGCCTGCTGCCGTACCATCTCCGGAGGCGTTCGACGTTCACTACGCCACATTGATCGTTCTCGGCGATCGCGTCGGTGGCGACGCCCGTTGGCCGGCAATTCGGGAACCAATCCGGGCAATTCGCGTAGTGTCATCGCGCAGTCGAAATCCTCTCGCTGCCAGATATCGGTATCCGAGGGAATTCCCACATCCTGATGATGGATCGCAACAACCTGCAGGTGGCGAACATTGCCCAGGACTGGTTGCCGCGCGCTCTGGCCATATGAGAGGCACGCCCAGCGACGCATACGGTGAAGGCACAACTGCGCTGCTGCCTCCGGTGGTCATAAGTCAGCGTCCCGCTGTTTGTGCCAGCCCGTCATTCGCTGTCATCGGGTGCCTGCCCGATGGCTAGGCGCGCTTCGGTCTCCTTCATCAGCTCCGTAGCGCTGCACCCCAGTGCGCGGGCGATCCGGATGATCAACGCGAGTGTCGGCATGTGCTCGCCGCGCTCGATCTTACCCATGTGGGATCGTTCGATGCCGGCACGGTGCGCGAGCGTCTCTTGAGCCACACCTTGAGCGGTCCTGGCCTCCCGTACAGCGGCACCAAAGGCCAGGGCGGGCTCAGCATCAAAAGTGGTGGAACCGGCCGGACGGCCGCGCTGTATCGGACGCTTCTGCATCTGCAGAAGCGTCGAATATCAGCACATATTAAACCACGTTAAATTTAACTCAATAGTGCTAATCTTCGGGTGACCATCCACTCAGACGATGCCGATGTCGACGCATGCTCCCAGCGGCTCCAGGCTCCGGCTTGTCATCAGTGAGGCCGGTGCTCAGCCACCACTGGCTCGTTTGCTGGCCCTCCAACGCACCGAGGAGCCGGACGTTGAGCTTTCCCTGTCCGAAACCATCCTTGGCCGACAGGTCGAAGGTTTGCTGACCGGCTTGTACGACGTGGGCCTGGCGACATCCGGCGAGGAGAATAGCGGATTGACTGCCGAGCCCGTCTGGCAGGAACCCCTTGCGCTCGCCTTACCGGCGCGCTCACCCCTCCTGACCTACACGCACGTCCCGTTGCCCGAGGCGCTACGCTATCCGATGGTGCTATGGCACCCGACAGCCTGCGCG
Organism: Thauera sp.; assembly: GCA_040275625.1. Lineage (GTDB taxonomy): Bacteria > Pseudomonadota > Gammaproteobacteria > Burkholderiales > Rhodocyclaceae > Thauera. Next base: position 2,548 of record JBEOKH010000613.1, read on the forward strand.
GGGATCCATCGGCAAGTCGGCCGCGTCCTTCATGACGTCACCGACGCCCCCATCGTTGCCGAGCGGGTCACCTCCTCAGACTTGATGATGACTCTGGTGGCCGCAGGCTACGGCATCGGCCTAGCGCCGGCCATGCAGATCGTGGCCTATCGTCCGCTCGGCGTGGTGATGCGCCCGTTGGCCGGGCGGCCGCCGCAGTTGATCACCTACCTGCTGCGGCCAAAAGCCGAAGCCAGCGACAGCGTGTCCCGGTTCGCCCGGCGCGCCATGCGCGTCGGTTCGATGCGCATGGGCGATCTGGACGGGGAGTCATCACCGGATTCGCACTAGACCACCTGCCGCAGTGCCGTCACCGCGCGTTCTGGCTCGCCGAGCAGACCCAGGACGCCAAGCACCGCATGCATGGCTTCGCGGGCGGCGCCGGCGACCACCGCCTCCAGCGGGGACAGTCCGCCCAGCGCATCCACCGGCTCGCACAGGGCGCGATATAACATCCAGCTGTCGAGATCGCCGACGCGCGCCAGGACGGCACGAGTGAAGTCCTGGCGCACCGGGTCCAGCTGCCAGTCCGGAATGCGCTGCCCCCGGTTGCCCATGCTGAGCGACAGCAGGCGACGGGCCTGGATGTCCCGGTTGATCTGATGGCGCGACTTGCCCACCAGCTTGGCGAACGCCGGCAGCGGCAGGTTGTGGGGCGACTCGAAGGTCGCCAGCACCAGGGCCCGTTCGCGCTGGATGTCGGTCAAGACCGGCTGAGGACGCTGATCGTTGCGCGCGATGAGCGTGAGCACAGGTGATCTTTCGGTCTCATCGCCCTCGCCTGCCACCACCTCGGCAGAAGCGATCTCCATATGACCGTCGCGGATCGGAAGAGGCTCGACGGCGGGAACAGGCGACAGCGGACCGTCGCCGCCGCGCCGCTTCCGCTGCATGGAGGGCGCCATTTGCGGATCGGCCTGCAGGCCTTGCATCTCCCACTGATCCAAGCGGTCCGCCCAGTCCTGCATCATGGCCCGGCGCTGCTCCACGTACTCGGCGTGGTTGTAGCTCGCCCGAATCTGGTTGGGGTCGGCATGGGAAAGCTGGGCCTCCACCCAGTCCTTGTGGTAGCCCAACTCGTTCAGTGTGGTCGAGATCGTCGCCCGGATGCCGTGCCCCGTGAGCTGGTCCTTGTAGCCCATGCGCTTGAGCGCGGCGTTGAGGGTGTTCTCGCTGATGCGCTCCCTGGGCTTGCTGCGGTGTGGCAGCAGGTAGCGCTGGGCTGGGGACTTGGCGCGGAGCAGTTCCCGTACGATCGCAACAGCCTGCCGAGGCAGTGGCACCAGGTAGGGCGGAATCTCCGTGCAGTCCTTGTTCTTCTTGCGCATCTGCTCCTGCAGTTGCTTCACGTTCTCCGGGGGAACGATCCAAAGGCTGCGCTCGAGATCGAACTGCTCCGGCACCGCGGAGCGCAGCTCGCCGGTACGCACGCCGGTGAGCAACAGCAGGCGCAATCCCAGTTGCGTGTTGAGATCGCCGCCATAGTGGCGCAGCTTCACCAGGAACGCCGGGAGCTGTTCCATGCGCAGAAAGGGGTTGTGCTTCACGCGCGGCTTCGGCATCGCCACGATGTCGAGATCCGCCGCCGGGTTGCTCTGCAGCTCGACCTCGACCATCGCGTAGCGGAAGAGCTGGTTGAACCAGGTCCGGCACTTCTCGGCGGTCGTGTGTGCACCGCGACGCTCGATCTTGCGCAGGACCTCCAGCAAATCGGCGCGCGTGATCTCGAAGATGGATTGCGGGCCCAGCGTCGGCAGCAGGTCCTTCTTGAAGATGCGGTCGACCTGCGACAGGGTGCTTTGGCGCCCGGCCTTGAGGCTCAGCGCCTTGAAGTCGCGCCATGATCGAAACACCGCCTCGAAGGTGTTGGACGCGGCGAGGAGCGCCGCCTTGCGTTCCTGTCGGCGGTGGATGCGGGGGTCGACTCCCTTGGCGACGAGCGCGCGGGCTTGATCCCTGAGTTCGCGGGCTTCCTTGAGGCTGATCTCGGGGTAGGTGCCCAGCGAGATGCGGGGTTGCTTGCCGGCCCAGGAAAAGCGGAAGTGCCAGTTCTTCGCCCCGCTGGCGCCGACGAAGAGCGCCAGGCCGTCCCCGTCCTTGAGCGTGTAGTCCCTGCCGGTGGGTTTGGCCAGACGGATTGCTGTGTCTGTGAGAGGCATCGTACATCTCCCCGTCTCGTAGGATTGAGGAGAGATGTACCGCCTGCAGCGGGGCTACACCCGGAGGAAACCGAACCGCCGCTCGCCCCGATTGATGTACTGGAAAATGTACTAAAAATCCGTGGCTGGGGGTGGCTTCCAGCGGACGCCGCTGGAATGAAAAAAGGGACCGAGGTCCCTTTTTTCAACCGCTTACGGAATTCAGTAGAACTCCGTAGCAGTGCATCTGGAGCGGGAAACGAGTCTCGAACTCGCGACCTCAACCTTGGCAAGGTTGCGCTCTACCAACTGAGCTATTCCCGCTTTGCCGACAGGGCGCAAACTATAGCCAAGCTTGCACCACATCGCAATACTTCTTTACAACTTTTACTACTGGAGGCGCGACTCGGAATCGAACCGGGGTACACGGCTTTGCAGGCCGCTGCATAACCACTCTGCCATCGCGCCACGACCGTTTCGGCCGGCTGCCCCGTAATGTGGGAGCCTCCGCGCCGGGCTGGTGCCCGACCAACGAATTCTGTGGAGCGGGAAACGAGTCTCGAACTCGCGACCTCAACCTTGGCAAGGTTGCGCTCTACCAACTGAGCTATTCCCGCTCGGGAAAGACCGCCATTATAGGCAAGTTTTCGCGTTCGTCAACCCAAAACTTTGACTCCACCGTCCGCACGCATCACTTGCCATCCTCGCGCAGCAGCGGCATCGCCCGGCGCAGATAGTAACCCATCGACCAGAGGGTCAGCGCCGCCGCCACATAGATCAGGATCTCCCCCGCCAGGCGCAGATCGATGCCCTGCAGCGACGCATTGAACAGCAGCATCGGAATCGCGACCATCTGCGCCGTCGTCTTGAGCTTGCCGACATAGGCCACCGCGACGCTCGCCGACTGGCCAACCCGCGCCATCCATTCGCGCAACGCAGAAATCGTGATCTCGCGGCCGATGATCACCACCGCGATCAGCGCATCGACCCGCCCGAGCTGCACGAGCAGGATCAGCGCGGCGGCGACCATCAACTTGTCGGCGACTGGATCGAGGAAGGCGCCGAAGGCCGAGGTCTGACCGAGCGCGCGCGCGAGATAGCCGTCGAACCAGTCGGTGATGGCCGCGGCGATGAAGATCAGCGTCGCCACCAGGTTCTTGGTCGCGATCGGCATCAGCCCGTCGGGCAGGTAAAAGAGCCCGACGAAGATCGGGATCATGGCGATGCGCGCCCAGGTCAGCGCATTCGGGATGTTGAGCGGCATGCCGGAGGGCGACTCGCAGGTGTTTGAAGTCCGCCGAGTATATCAAGTGCTTGCGCCTCGGGACGCCCGATCACGCTCGCCCCGCACGGGTCGCTGCGGCGCCGCCCGCTCGTGCCAGCGGCGGCTCGTGCGGTGCACACAGGCCCGCATCCAGTCGGTACCATCACGACATCGCGTTCATTCTTCACGCATCGAACCCGCACTCTCAGACGCAATGTCCAAGCTCCAGCAATCGCCCGCCTGGCGGGCTCTCCAGGCACGCCGTGCGGCCCATCCGCTGCCCGTGCTGCGCACCCTGTTCCGCAACGATCCGGGCCGTGCCGCGCGCATGCAGGCAAGTGCCTGCGGCCTCACGCTCGATTACTCGAAGAACCTGCTCGGCGACGAGGAGCTCAGCCTGTTGCTGCAGCTCGCCGACGCGGCCGGATTGGCCGCGCATCTGCAGGCCATGTTTGCCGGCGAGCCCATCAACAGCACCGAGGCGCGTGCCGTGCTGCACATCGCGCTGCGCTGCCCGGCGGGCACGCACTGGCCAGTCGGCGAGGTGGATGTCGCCGCCGAGGTGCATGCGGTGCGCGTTCGCATGCATACCTTCTGCGAGCGTGTCCGCGGCGGTGCGTGGCGCGGCCATCGCGGCGGGCGCATCACCGACGTGGTCAACATCGGCATCGGTGGCTCGGACCTCGGCCCGGCCATGGTGTGCGAGGCACTCGCCGATTTCGCCGACAGCGGCCTGCGCATGCACTTCGTGTCAAACGTCGATGGCGTGCAGATCAGTGACGTGATGCGACGCTGCCCGCCCGAGACCACCCTGTTCGTGGTCGCCTCGAAGACCTTCACCACACAAGAGACGCTCGCCAACGCGCGCGCCGCGCGCGCCTGGCTGGTGGGCGCGCTCGGCGACGAGGCGGCGGTCGCGGCGCATTTCGTCGCGGTGTCTACGAACGCCGCTGCGGTCGAAGCCTTCGGCATCGACATCGCCAACATGTTCGGCTTCTGGGACTGGGTCGGCGGCCGCTTCTCGCTGTGGAGCGCGATCGGCCTGCCGATCATGCTCGCCCTCGGGCCCGATCGCTTCGACGAGTTGCTCGCCGGCGCGCATGCGATGGACGAACATTTCCGCAGCGCGCCGGCGGCGGCCAACCTGCCGGTGCTGATGGCGCTGGTCGGCATCTGGAACGTCAATTTCCTCGACACCTCCAGCCAGCTGATCGCGCCCTACCACCAGCGCCTGCACCGCCTGCCCGCCTATCTGCAGCAGCTCGACATGGAATCGAACGGCAAGTCGGTGCACCACGACGGCTCGCCGGTGGGCGTTCGCACGGCCCCGGTGCTGTGGGGCGAACAAGGCATCAACGGCCAGCACGCCTACTTTCAGCTCGTACACCAGGGTACCCAGACGGTGCCGGTGGATTTCATCGGCGTGCTCGATGCCGGTCGCGAAGACGAAGGGCTGCATCGCGTTGCCTTCGCGAACCTCGTCGCCCAGGCCGAGGCCCTGATGCGTGGCCGCAGCGCTGCTGAAGCCGAGGCCGAGATGCGCGCCGCCGGCCTTCCCGAAGCGCGCATCCGCGCCCTGCTCCCGCACCGCGTGTTCCCCGGCAACCGGCCGAGCAACACCCTGCTGCTCGAACGCCTGGACCCCTGCACGCTGGGCGCGCTGATCGCCGCCTACGAGCATCGCACCTTCGTGCAGGGCGTGATCTGGGACATCAACAGCTTCGACCAGTGGGGCGTCGAGCTCGGCAAGCAGCTCGCCACGCGCGTGCTCGACGAGCTCGACCCGCTGGCGTCGCAAGCCGCCGAGCACGCCCACGACGCCAGCACCCGGGGCTTGATCGAGCATTACCGGGCCCATCTGAGGTCCTCGGTCTAGCACGGAGCCTGCCTTGGCGGGGTTTGCACGATCGCTGTCCGATCCCGCAATGGCCAGCGGAAGGTGAGCGACCTAAGATGCATTTCACCTTTCACTGATAGAGACCGATCGTGCCCGCCTTCCAGGATTTCTACCCCGAGAACGTCGCCCACTGCTATGGCTGTGGCCGCCTCAACGGCCACGGCCACCAGATCAAGACCCACTGGGACGGCGACGAGACCGTGACCCGCTACACGCCGCGCCCCGAGCACACCGCGGTACCCGGCTTCGTCTACGGCGGGCTGATCGCCTCGCTGATCGACTGCCACAGCACCGGCACGGCAGCCGCAGCCGCCTACCGCGCCGAGAACCGTGCGATGGACAGCCTGCCGCCGCTGCGTTTCGTCACCGGCTCGCTGCACGTCGATTACCTGAAGCCGACCCCGCTCGGCCCGGAGCTTGAGCTCCGCGGCCGCGTCAAGGAGATCAAGGGCCGCAAGGTCGTGATCGAATCCGAAGTGCGCGTCGATGGCGTTGCGACCGCGCGCGGCGAAGTGGTCGCGGTACAGATGCCGGACAGCTTCGGACGCTGACGCCCACCCCCACGCCGAGACGGATACCGCTGCACCGCGATTTTCGCTCCGGCACGCCACGGCGGCGCGAACTGCCACTTGACATCCAGCGCTGCCACTGTGGCGGCACTGGCAGTCCCGCTACGCTGAACGCTGCCCTGCCGGTGCGCCCCACCCCTGATGTGACGCGGCATCACCCACTTGAGAGAAATTGGCACGGTTCCTGTTAGTAGACGGCTGCCGCCTACCCGAAAACCAACCGAATCCCGACCGAAGGAATCACGCTCATGCAAAACAAGCTGCTCGCCGACAAGTACCCGATCCACGTCCTCGAACTCGCCAAGAACGAAACCGAACACGTCCACCTCGACGACCTCCTGCAGGCGATCGAGGCCAGAGCCAAAGCCGATCCGACCGTACGCCTGATCGCCACCTTCGACCACCTGAGCCATACCAGACAGATCGGCGGCGAGATCAGGCCCGACATCCTGGCTGCCAAGAACCTGATCTTCTGCTTCGGCGTCAAGTTGCTCGACCCCACGATGATGGCCGTGCGTCCGCGCTCGATCGGCTTTGCCGAACTGCCCGACCGTTTCGTGGTGAGCTTCCTCGAGGCGCCGATGCCCGAAGCCAACCGCAAGATGATCGAGTGGGTCAGCGCGCTGCGCAAGGCAGGCTGAGCAATGCCCTTCGCTCCGGGCCACGCGTCGTCCACGACACACCTGCGAAGCACTCGGGCGAAACCGTCGCGGCGTGCCCGGTGACGAACACCCTCAGCCGCGCGTGAGCGGCTCGGCGTCGATCGTCTCGCCGCCAGCAATCCGTTGCGCAAACTCATGGCTGGA
>JBEOKH010000614.1:0-2831 GCA_040275625.1 Thauera sp.
GCGGCGCCGGGCAGCGGCACGGCGGCCTCGCCCAGCGGGCCGTGGAGGCCGGCGTGCGCGGCGCGACCGGGCGTCCAGCTGCCGCTGTGGGCCACGAAACCGAGGCCGCTGTCGGCGCCGACGGTGAGACCCGGGCCCACGTCACCACTGACGCCGTCGGGGCGCACCTGCTGGCGTAGCTCGGCATGGGCCGGCAAGGTCGGGAAGGCCTGATTCGGGTCGGCCGCGTGAATCCACGGATAGTCGCCTTTCTCCGCCCACGGCTGGGAATCCAGCGGCAGGCGGTAGCCGATCGGCGAGTCGCCCGGGATCAGGTACAGGCGCTCGCTGCGCAGGAACCACGACCCGCTCTGCCAGCGTCCCGACGGGCCGGCGCCCTGCTTGCGCACGATCGGCAGCACATGGCCGATGACCTGCTTGAGCCCCTGCTCGAAGACCTTGGCCAGGCGCGCGCGCTCGAGGGGGTCGTCGACGCGCGCGTCATGCGGATCGACGTTGGCCGGCAGCCGGTGCTCGCGCCACAGGTAGTACCAGGCATCCTCGAAGGCCGGCATCATCCACTGCGTGTCTACGCCCAGGCGCTCGCCGACGCGCGCCAGGAAGCGGCCCGCGGTCGCCTCGTCCGCCGCGGAGCCGGACAGTTCGCGCGCGAACAGCGCCGGATCGTGCCAGATCGGCTCGCCGTCGCGCCGCCAGTAGCAGTTCAGCGACCAGCGCGGCAACTGCTCGCCCGGGTACCACTTGCCCTGGCCGAAGTGCAGCAGGCCGTGCGGCGCGTAGTGGTCCTTGAGGCGGAACATCAGGTTCTCGGCCAGCGTGCGCTTGCTCGGTTTGCTGGCATCGCGGTCCTGCGGATCGAGCGCGTCGCTGTTCCAGGCCGCGCCGTCGCGGTCGTCGAGCGCCACGAAGGTCGGCTCGCCGCCCTGGGTCAGGCGCACATCCTGGGCCGTGAGGTCGCCGTCGATATGGTGGCCGAGGGCCTCGATCGCCGCCCACTGTTCGTCGCTGTAGGGCTTGGTGACGCGCGGCGCCTCCCACACGCGCTCGACCTTCATGTGGTGCTCGAACGCGCACTCGCACTCGTCGCTGAAGCCGGTGATCGGCGCCGCGGACGAGGGCTCGGGGGTGCACGCCACCGGGATGTGGCCCTCGCCGGCAAAGAGCCCCGAGGTCGGATCGAGGCCGACCCAGCCCGCGCCGGGCAGATAGACCTCGCACCAGGCGTGCAGGTCGGTGAAATCCACCTCCGTGCCGGAGGGGCCGTCAAGCGACTTCACGTCCGGCGTGAGCTGGATCAGGTAGCCCGACACGAAGCGCGCCGCCAGCCCGAGATGGCGCAGCAACTGCACCAGCAGCCAGGCCGAATCGCGACACGAGCCGCTCGCCAGGCTCAGCGTCTCTTCCGGCGTCTGCACGCCCGGCTCCAGGCGAACCAGGTAGCGGACGTCGTGCTGCAGGCGCTGATTGAGCGCGACCAGGAAGTCGACGCTGGGCCTGGGCGTGCGCGGGATGGACTCGAGGTAGTCGACAAACTTCGGCCCCAGCGCAGGCGCCGCTGCCTTGGCGAGATAGGGCGCCAGCTCGACGCCGAGCGCCACGTCGTAGGCAAAGGGAATCTTCTCTGCCGCCGGCTCGAGGAAGAAGTCGAAGGGGTTGATGACCGACAGCTCGGCGACCAGGTCGACCTCGATGCGCAATTCGCTGGTCTTGTCCGGGAACATCAGCCGCGCGAGGTAGTTCGACTGCGGGTCCTGCTGCCAGTTGATGAAGTGGCCGGCGGGCTCGACCTTGAGCGCATAGGCCAGGATCGGCGTGCGGCAGTGCGGCGCCGGGCGCAGCCGCACGACCTGCGGCGACAGGCTCACCGGGCGGTCGTAGCGGTAATGCGTGATGTGGTTCAGCTTGACGTGGATGGACACGGGGGCCTCACATGCGACGGAGTCGGCGACACGGTGTTCGAGCAAGAAGCGTGCTACCGCCCGCGGAAACGACCATCGCCCGCCATCCGCGGGGGTCTGCCAGCCCGCCTGTCACGCGTGCACGCAGCCCGCGCACCATTTGCGCCAGATGCGCACCAGGCCGGTGCGCGCACCGGCCCGCGATCGCAGCGGGCCGCGAGGGCTTGGGCCGCTCGACAATCGCGGCGGAGGGACGAGCTCCGCAAAGGCTCGCGGCTCCCGCCGCGCCTACCGCCAGACCGCAGCGCGGCACGCTCTGTGCAGGCGCGGTCCTCTGCAGGAGCTGCAGCAACCGCGCGCGCTCGCGGTCCCCAGACTGGGTGCTGCGCCTGGGGCGAGCTGGCACAATGCCGCTCATGTCCGTCCGGCCCATCAACGCGCTCGCGCCCTCGCTCGCCCTCGCCTACGCGCTGCTGGTCGCGTACGCCTGCCTGCATCCGCTCGCCGGCTGGCGGGACAGCGGCTTGCCGGGCTTCGACTGGCTGTGGGCGCCGTGGCCGAAGTACTTCATCCTCGAAGACTTCGTGTTCAACATCCTCGGCTACCTGCCGCTCGGGCTGCTGCTCGCCGCCACGCTGCCGGCGCAATGGGGCTTCGCGCGCAAGGCGGCGCTCGCCACCGTGCTCGCGGCGCTGTTCAGCCTCGGCCTAGAGGCGCTGCAGAACTACCTGCCGAGCCGGGTCGCGAGCAACCTGGACCTCGGCGGCAATGCCGCGGGCGCGCTCATCGGCGCGCTCATCGGCGCACGCTGGGGCGGCGGACTGCTCGGCGCGCAGGGGAGCGTGCAGCGCTGGCGGGCGCGCTACCTGATCGGCGGGCGCAGCGGCGAGGCCGGCCTGGTGCTGCTGGCGCTGTGGCTGCTCGGCCAGCTCG
>JBEOKH010000615.1:0-15654 GCA_040275625.1 Thauera sp.
GACGGCACGTGTCGGAAAACACCACGGTCACCCCGGATGCGCGGGGAGACCCGCGCGCCGCCACCGCGCCGCCGCTGCCCGCAGGCCGGGGTGAAGCAGAACGCGGCCTAGTCGAATTTCATGAAGGAGCGCGCACCAAAGCCCATCTGTTTCTGGTATTTTTAATCCTTTCGCTCGAATCGTCGGTCAAGATGGCAGTCAAATCCGATTCCAATCGCGAGTTCATCAGCACCGCCCAGGCGGCCAGGCAACTCGGGCTCTCCCTCGGTGCCGTGCAACAGATGGTGGAAAGCGGCGCGCTCGCCGGCTGGAAGACCGCCGGCGGCCACCGCCGCATCCGCCAGGACTCGGTCGATGCGCTGCTCGCGCGCGCGCGCAACCATCCGACCACGCCATCACGCAACAGCAACGGCCGCCTGCGCGTGCTCGTCATCGAGGATGACCGCCTGCTGCAGAACATCTACCGCGAGACCTTCTCCACCTGGAGCCTGCCGATGGACGTGCAGGTGATCGACCACGGGCTCGATGCGCTGGTGGAGGTCGGCCGCGAGCCACCCGACCTGTTGATCGCCGACCTGCGCATCCCGGGCATCGACGGCTTCGAGATGATCCGCCGCCTGCGCGACAACCCGCTCTCGAGCGACATCGCCATCGTCGTGGTGTCGGCGCTCAACCAGAAGGAAATCGCCGCCGCCGGCGGGCTTCCCGACGATGTCACGGTCTATCGGAAGCCGATTCCCTTCCATGAGCTGCACGGCTACATGCAGGCCCTGATCGCCCAGCTTCGGCGCATTCGCCACGCCGGCTGACCGCGCAGGGGCGCGCCCGCGATGAACCTCTCCCGCGCCCTCCGCGGCATGAGTCTGCGCGCCAAACTGATCGCCATCTTCATCGCGATCAAGGTTGTTCCGCTCGTGCTGCTCGCGGTGTTCGCCTGGAACGCAGCGCGCGATCTCGGCGCCCTGGTGACCGCGCACGCAATCACGATGTCCGAGGCCATGCGCGACACCCAGATGCGCACCGGGCAGACCGCGATCGACGATTCCATCGCCGCGCTCGACGACCGCTCGCGCGAGGCCATCGAGGCCCTCACCACCGGTGCCGCGCGCAGCATCGCGCAGTTCCTCCACGAGCGCGACGAGGACATCCTCCACGCCGCTGCACTCGCGCCCACCGAAGCGGCCTACCGCCAGTTCATCGACGCTCGCCAGCGGCGCATCGAGGACCACGGCGCCTACGTGCCCGACGCCGACGGCGAGCGCTGGATCGCGGACACGCACCCTGCCCGCGCCGTCGAGCTCGTGCGCGCACCACACCCTGACAACGCCAGCAATTTCCACTACCGCCCTCCCGATGACCACACCGGCGGCCAGCGGCGACCGCTGTTCCTGGAGATGAGCTTCGTCGGTGTCGACGGCCACGAGCGCGTCAAGGTGCACACCGAGACCGGCCGCCGCCTGCTCGATCCCGCCCTGCGCGACATCACCCGGCGCGAGAACACCTTCGTGCGCGCCGAGACCTACTGGCCCGCCCTCGCGGCCCTGCGTCCCGGCGAAATTCACGTCTCGCGCGTGATCGGCGCCCAGCTCCGCACGCACTGGATCGGCGACTACACGCCTGCGCGCGCAAAGGCGCTCGGCAAGCCCTTCGCACCCGGGGAGTCCGCCTACGCCGGGCTCGAGAACCCGGTCGGCAAGCGCTTCCAGGGCCTGATCCGGTGGGCCGCGCCGGTGCTGCGCGACGGCGCCATCATCGGCTACGTCACGCTCGCGCTCGACCACGCGCATCTGATGGCCTTCACCGACACCCTGCGCCCCACACCCGAGCGCAATGCCCCGATAGCCGATCCGGCCTCGGGCAACTACGCCTTCATGTGGGACGACCAGGGCCGCAACATCTCGCACGCGCGCGACTACTTCATCCACGGCTACGACCCCGCAACCGGCGAGCCCAGCGTGCCCTGGCTCGACCGCGACCTTTACCAGTCATGGCGTGCGAGCGGCCAGAGCTGGGCGCAATACGCTGCCCACCTGCGCCCCTACCTCGACCAGCGCCTGAGCCGCGGACCGCACCCCGACTCCACCGCCTCGGGCCTCGTCGGCCTCGACTGCCGCTACCTGAACTTCTCGCCGCAATGCCTGGGTTGGCACGACATGACCGAGCACGGTGGTTCGGGCTCGTTCGCGATCCACTTCAGCGGGCTCAGCAAGCTCACCACGGTCGCCACCATTCCCTACTACACCGGCCAGTACGGCAAGAGCCCACGCGGCTTCGGCTACGTCACGATCGGCGCCCATGTCGACGACTTCCATCGCGCGGCCACCGAGTCGGGCCAGCGCATTGGCCAGATGATCAGCGAGGCCGATGCACTCACCCAGCGCGAGCGCGACACGCTGGTCGCCGACATCGACCAGAGCCTCGGCCAGACCACGACCAGGCTGGCCGTGTCCACCGTGGCGATGGTGTTCGCCGTGATCCTGATCGCGATCTGGATGGCCAACCTGCTGTCGCGCCGCATCACCCAGGTGGTCGACGGCATCGACCGCTTCCAGCGCGGCGAGCTCGGCCATCGCCTGCCGGTGGTGGGCGGCGACGAGATGGCCCGCCTGTCGAGCGCCTACAACCACATGGCCGACACCGTCGAGGCCTCGATCCGCAGCCTCGAGACCGCCCGCCACACCGCCGAGCAGGCCAACCGCATGAAGAGCGAGTTCCTCGCCAACATGTCGCACGAACTGCGCACTCCGCTCAATGGCGTGATCGGCTTCGCGGAACTGCTCAGCCACGAACTCACCGACGCCGAGCAGCGCGCCTGCGCCGCGACGATCCACGAAAGCAGCGTGCACCTGCTGGCGGTGCTCAACGACATCCTCGACCTCGCCAAGGTCGAGGCCAACCGCCTCAGCCCGCAGGCACAGCACTTCGACCTGTCGGCGCTGCTCGCCTCGATCGCAGCGCTGCACAAGGTCAATGCCGAGGCCCGCGGCGTGGCGCTGCGCGTCGATCTGCCGGCGCTGCCCTGCATCGTCCGCTCCGATCCGGTGCGGGTGCGCCAGATCGTCGAGAACCTGCTCTCGAACGCGGTCAAGTTCACCCATCAGGGCCACATCGCGCTCGCCCTCGCCCACGGCGCCGAGGACGTCACCCTGAGCGTGACCGACACCGGAAGCGGCATCGCACAGGATGAGCTCGAACGGATCTTCGAACCGTTCTACCAGGCCCACCCCTTCCTCAACCGCGCTCACGGCGGCACGGGGCTCGGCCTCACCCTGTCGCGCCGGCTCGCGCACCTGATGGGCGGCGAACTCAGCGCCCGCTCCGAACTCGGCCACGGCTCGAGCTTCGTGCTACGCCTGCCGCGCGAGCTTCGCGGTTCCGAAGGAGCCCCGCAGTCATGAACACCCTCGCCTTCATCATCGACGACAGCGCCATCAACATCGCCGTGGCCCGCCTGCTTCTCAAGCGGCTCGGGTGGTCGGTGGAAGAATTCACCAGCGCGGTGCCGATGCTCGCCCGCCTCAGCGAGATCCGGCCCGCCTTCATGCTGCTCGACATCTCGATGCCCGACATGGGCGGCGAGGAAGCGTGCCGCCGCATCCGCGCCAATCCGGAGTGGGCAGGCCTGCGCATCGTCGCCTACACCGCGCACGCGCTGGAGTCCGAACGCCAGCGCTATCTCGCCGCCGGCTTCGACGACATCCTCACCAAGCCGGTCACCCTCGGCACCCTCGAAGCCGCCGTTGGCCAGGCCCCCGGCGGCGCCCCTCAGACGACCTGATCGCAGCACCGCCCAACGGACCCACGCCGATGATCACCAAACACTTCGATGCCGAAGCGCTCAGCGCCGACATGTTCGACAGCCGCACGGCCCTGCGTTCGGTGCTCGAGACCTTCTCGCCCTGGCTGGTCGAGGTGCGCGCGCAACTGCACGCAGCCATCGGCACGGGCGAAGCCGAAGCGCTCGGGCGCATCGTCCACCGCATGCGCGGCGCCCTCGCGCAGCTGCGTGCAGTCCGGGCGGTCGGCCTCGTCAGGACCCTCGACGCGCAGTGCCGCCAGGACAGTGCCTTGGCCATCCCGCCCGACCACCCTGCCCTCGCCGCGCTCGACGCCGAACTCGACGCGCTCGCCAGCGAGGTCACCGACTATCTTGCGACGCTGCGCGACGGTGCCTGACAAAAAACTTCCTGCGACCCGACTGAACGGCTATAATGGTGGGCTCGCACGGACAGGTGGATGAGTGGTTTAAGTCGCACGCCTGGAAAGCGTGTTTGGGATAATATCCCAACGCGGGTTCGAATCCCGCCCTGTCCGCCAGAACACCTTAAAGGCCCTGCAGATCATAGACTTGCAGGGCTTTTTTGTTTCCCCGATTTATTTCCCCACACGTCCCGGCGGCACGATCCCGATCGATCGAAAAGAGCAGGCAGGCGCGCAGAAGCGCGGCGAGGCCTGATCTGGCCTCGCGCGCTGGGATCAGGACGGCCAAGCCAGCGCAAAGAACGCGCCCTCGACCGGATGAATGTAGAACGGCTGCCCGGCGCCGCACTGCTGGCCACTGCGCTGCTGCCACGCATAGAAGCCGTTGGCCGGCACGATCCAGCGCCGACGGCGAAACGCCGCCCGGAACGCGGGCTTCTCGGCCACCGACTCGCCGCGCGCGTTGATCACGCGGATGGCGATTGCCTCGTCCTTCGCCCACGGCGGCACCAGACCCCAGCGCAGCGGATGGATGACACGCTCGCCGCTCGGCCGTTGCCGCAGCACCGGCAGCCACTGCATCGGCGCCGCGTTGTAGCGCGGGATGAATTCGAAGCCTTCGGGCCCGGCCTCGAAATGCTCGCGCAAGCGCGAGACCGGACCATGGAGGGCGTGGCGACCGCACATTGGCAACTCCTTTCAAGCCGGGCATCACGATCCTGCGAGCCGATCTCCCGCTCCAGAGCCGCGACCACTGATTCACTGCCTCATGATTGAGCAGGCTCCGCGTTCCGATGGCGGGCAAGGCTCGAGGCCAGTTATCCACAGCCAAACCCACATGCCTGTCCCCAGCGGCTGGGGACAAGCACGCGCACAACCCGCCTCAGACGACCCGGGCGGTGCGAAGGGATGCCCTACCTCCCCTTCGTGCGCAAGGGCTCCAGCAACCCGACCAGGTTGTTGTGGTCGAGCTCGTGCATCAAGGCCAGCAACTGGCCGAGCTGCCCTGGCGGAAAGCCTTGCCGCGCGAACCACGCGAGGTAGTGCCCCGGCAGCTCGGCGATGATCCGCCCCTTGTATTTGCCAAAGGGCATCTCGCGGATGAGCAGCAATTCGAGCAGTTCGGGATTCATCTATCCTTTGCCTTTTGAAACCCTCACACTGGGCGCGCATCGGCCGCCACATCCCAGCTGGAGCAACGCCTGCAACGAGGCGCTTGCCGCCCACCTCCTCAAAGTGACCACGATGACCGAACAACACACCCCCTTCACCGCCGACACCCCGCCGATCGAGATCGAGACCGGCCAGAACCCGCAGTGGTCAGTCATCTGGATGCATGGTCTGGGCGCCGACGGCAGCGACTTCGAGCCGATCGTCGCGGAGCTTGGCCTGCCCGATGCGCCTGCAATGAGGTTCATTTTCCCGCACGCCCCCTTGCGGCCGGTCACCTGCAACGGCGGCTACGTCATGCGTGCCTGGTACGACATCATCTCGCTGGCACCCGACACCCGCCAGATCGACGAGGCCGGTCTGCTCGAGTCCCGCGCCCTCGTCCGCCACCTGATCGAGCGCGAAGGCGCCCGGGGCGTGCCGAGCGAACGCGTCATCCTCGCCGGTTTCTCCCAGGGCGGTGCGGTCGCCTACCTGAGCGGACTCACGCACCCGGCGCCCCTGGCCGGAATCATCGCGCTGTCGACCTACATTCCGAGCGCCAGGCTGGTGAGCAATGATCTCGCCGAGGCGAATCGGCAGATTCCGATCTTTGCGGCGCACGGGGCAGTCGATGACGTCGTATCGCTCCAGCTCGGCGAGCAGGCGGTCAAATTGCTGCGCGCGCTCGGTCTCGATCCGGAGTGGCGGACCTACGACATGCCGCACTCGGTCTGCATGGACGAGGTTGCCGACATCGGAGACTGGCTGGGACGTCTCTGCAGCCGCGATCGCGATCGATAGCCGTCGACCGCGTTCAGCGCCGGATCGATAACCCGGAGCAGGAGGCTGGCGAGACTCGCCATGGCGGCTGCTCACCCTCGAGGGCACGGATGCGGGCACGACGGTCGCGGCCCGAACGTGTCAGCCGCCGCGTGCGGCGGCCAGGCATTTGAGCAGTTGCGCCTTGGGCGCACGCTGGATGCGACACAGCAACTCCACCGACACCTGCCCGACCTGATGGCGCAGACGCAGCTCCTCTTCGAGGCGCAGCAGCAGGCTTGCGGCCATCTCGGCATCGGCGAGCGCGCGGTGGTAACGCCCCGCGACCGGCAGCTTTGCGTACTCGACCAGCGCGCCGAGCTTGTGGCTGGGCGCGAGCGGCAACAGGCGGCGGGACAGCAGCAGCGAGCAGACGAACGTCTGCCGCCTCGTGCGCCGGATGCGCGCGAGCTCCGCATCCCAGAACCTGGCATCGAACGACGCGTTGTGGGCAACGATCGGGATGCCACCGACGAAGTCCGACACGTCACGCATGACCTCTGCCGCCGACGGCGCGCCGCAAATCATGGTGTTTGAGATGCCCGTCAACGCCTCGATGTACGCCGGGATACGCACGCCGGCGTTCATCAGGCTCTGGTAGCGATCCACCACCCGGCCGTTTTCGACGATCACTGCAGCGACCTCGGTCGCCCGGTCGCCCTGCGCGGGCGACAGCCCCGTGGTCTCGAAGTCGATCACCGCCACCGCTTCCATGCTCAGCGCCCGCCGTGCGGATCGGGCCACGACTCGAGCCGGCACTGCTCGCAGTCATCCCACGGCAGGCAGTCGCACACCCGCGGCAAGACCACGAAGCGACTGCCCACCTGCACCTTTCCCTCGGCCATGGGCGCGGAAGACGCGCCGCGTCGCGGAGCGGGCGAGGACGTCGCCGGCGCGGGATCATGCGGCGTCGGCTGCCAGCGTGCGAACGCGGCCGCATCGAGGCCGGCCTCGATGTACCAGAGCTTGCGTGCGGCATCCCAGCGCGCACCCAGCTTCTTCGCCTGGTCTTTTTCGGCAAACGGGACCTTCAGGTTGTGACGCATGGCGGGATCAGGATCGTCGTAGCGGGGTCGCATTATAGGCAGAATGGCCGCAAGCCCTCTGGCGCCTCACGCCCGCTGAGTTAAAGGGTCGCGCCGCCCGTGCCGGCGACGGTCGGCGACCTCCACCGCCGAATCGACACGTTGGACGCGCACCCCGGGATCGGCCGCCAAGCGGCGGCCCGATGTCGAGCGTGTCGCCGTTCATCACGCTTGCCATGCTCATCCGGCACGCCCGCTCATCGAGCCCTCGTGTCCTGCCCTCACGCCAGCCCTGCCGCTTCGAGGACGGGCTTCCAGCGTTGCCTGGCAATCTTCTTGAAACCTTTTCCCTTCGGGTGCAGCTCGTTCGCCCACTCGCTCTCCTCGAGCGCACCGCGACTGTCGACGATGAGCAAGTGCCGGGGGTCTCCAGCGGCAATGTTCGCCAGCATCGAATGCAGCGCATCGATCAGGTGGCGCACACAGTCACGCTGCAGATGCTCCGGCACGCCGGCGTCGATGAGCGCCGGCTTGAGCCAGCCGGCCTTGCCGGCCACCCCACGCCCATCCGGGATCGCATAGTCGTATGAATGCATCACGATCACGCAGTCGAGCGAGGTGTGGGTGTAGATGAGGCCGATCAGGCGACGGTAATGCTCATCCATGCGCTCGAGAAAGCGCCCGAGCCCGCCATCGCCCGCGCGAAAGCATTCGGCAGCCGTTGCAGCGCCCGTGCAATCGAGATTGAGCAATGGCCGCATGTCGTTGAATCCGGCGAAGTCGTTCCCGCCGCCGCTGATGAAGACCGCAGACAGGCTGCTTCCGTAGCGGCGCAGCGCACCGATGATCCGATCCTTGTACTTGCCCTCGACGTAATCGAACGCCTCGGCGCCGTTCATCCCCTGGGCGAGAATCGTGTGTTCCTTTTTGTCGACGATCGGGGCCAGATGGCTGATCAGGCTGCCACCCGGAAACGGATACCAGAACCACGAATCCCCGATCGCCAGAATGCTCGGCATTGCGAGCGCACGCTGCATCAATGCTTCATCCCAGTATGCGCCCATGTTGACTTCCTCCACACCAGACCCACCCTGGCCGGGAGGATGGATCGTGTCTCCCGGCCGCCCTTGAAACGACGCCTTTCCAATCAAGATGACTCATGCCGATATGTCAAGCGATCAGAACGATCGCCCACGGCGGGGCCAGCGGAGCCGTCATGCCGGCGCCGGACGGGTGACCTATACTCCCTTTCAGCACCCTGACCCCGAGGCAAGCATGACCCAGACCAGCCCTGAAATCGGCCGCAGCATCGTCGCCAGCGGCATCCGCACCAACTACCACGACATCGGCGAAGGCTTTCCGGTGCTGATGATCCATGGCTCCGGGCCGGGCGTCTCGGCGTGGGCGAACTGGCGCCTGGTGATGCCCGAGCTGGCGAAGCAGGCGCGCGTGATCGCGCCCGACATGGTCGGCTTCGGCTTCACCGAACGCCCCGCGGGTCAGCGCTACGAAATGGACAGCTGGGTGGATCAGGCGCTGGGGCTGCTCGATGCGCTCGGAGTCGACCAGGCCGACCTGATCGGCAACTCCTTCGGCGGCGCGCTCGCGGTGGCGCTGACGATCCGTCATCCGCAGCGCGTCCGCCGCCTCGTGCTGATGGGCGCGGTGGGCGTGCACTTCCCGATCAGCGAAGGGCTGGACGCGGTGTGGGGCTACACGCCCTCGATCGCCAACATGCGCCGGATCATGGACTACTTTGCCTGGGACCGCGCCCTGGTCAATGACGAGCTCGCCCGCCTGCGCTACGAGGCGAGCATCCAGCCGGGCTTCCAGGAATCCTTCGCGGCGATGTTCCCCGCGCCGCGCCAGCGCTGGGTGGACGCGATGGCCAGCCCCGAGGCGGACATCGCCGCACTGCCGCACGAGACGCTGATCATCCACGGCCGCGACGACCAGGTGATTCCGCTGGCCACCTCGCTGCGCTTCTCGCAGCTCATCTCACGCTCGCAGCTGCACGTCTTCGGCCGCTGCGGCCACTGGACGCAGATCGAGCACTCGGCACGCTTCGCGCGGCTGGTGGGCGATTTTCTCGCAGAGGCGCAAGCCGGCGCGCCACACCCGCCAAGCTGACGAACGAGCGGGATGGCGAGGGGCGGCAGATCCAGCGCCCCAGCCATCGACGGCACCCCGGTGCACGCTCACGGTCAACCCGCAAGGTTTCACCACAGGAGATGGTCATGGAACAAGGCATTCACACGATCAGGGATCTCTTCGCCCAGCTTGGTCTGCAGAACAGTGACGCGGAGATCGCCGCCTTCATCAAGGCGCACTCCCCCTTGCCGGACTTCGTCAGGCTGGCCGACGCCCCCTGCTGGACCGAATCGCAGGCCACCTTCTTGCGCGAGGAGCTGGCCGAAGATGGCGACTGGGCAGAAGTCGTCGATCAACTCAGCGCTGCGCTTCGCGGCCGCTGAGACGACGCTGCCCAAGCGGTCGCTCACCTGCCCGCCACCTCGACGCAACGAACATTTCGACACCGCAGCGTCTTCGGGAAGACCTCCGCACGCGTGCGGAGGCCCTGGGTGGTCCCTTCACACCGTCTCATCCCCTGCCCCCCGCGCGCGTCGCAAAACCCTTCCCACCCGACCCGGCCGCGGCTTCGAGGGGTGATGCGAGGCGCCGATCCGGAAAAGGAAGCGGTCCACCTTGCGGAACGCCTCGGCCATGCGTTCGGCGGGAATCTGTTTCCATTCCGGGCGACTGGCGAGCCAGTTATCCAGGCGCCTGACCTGCGCGTCGTCCGCTCGGGCGCGGGCTCTGCCGATCAGGATCTCGAAAGTGTCTGCAGGCCCTGCCTTGGCTGCCTCTTCCAGCACCATCGAGCCGAGCTCGGGGAGCCCCTCACCCAGCGCGAGCACGAACGCCAGCAAGGCGTGCTCGGGCAGCGCGGGCGGAATGGCGGCGCCCGGCGCGAGGCGGTAGATGATCCGCACCAGTTGATAGAGATTGACGAAACGCTTGGTCGAACGTGGCGTGGACCCGAGCAGCGTGGCCAGGGTATCGAGAAAGCGCAGTTCGTCCGCAGTGATCGACAACGCCGCCGCCTGCAGCGTGGGCGGCGCGCTGGCAGGGTCGAGGGTCTTGAACACTTCGAGCTGGGCCTTGCCGACGGTGGGCTTGTCACCGCCCGTGTCCTCGCCGCCCGCTCCCGCAACGCCGACGACATGGCCACGCAGCAGGCTCTGGATGATATTGCGCTTGGCCGCCTCGCCAAGCGGCTGCACCCAGAATGCGATCTGGAAGATCTTTTCCAGATAATCGTCCGGCGTCGCCCCCCGGCCCCGCGCACCCTCGACCACCAGGGCCTCGAAGTGTCGGGTCAGTGCATGACTCAACCAGCGTGAGTCGACGGCGACCACCACGACGAAGAGCTCGAACGCCAGCAGCAGATGCACCGCCTGCAGCACCTCGACGACCCGCTCGTCGGGACAGCGGTCGAGGTCGTCGATGTACAGGATGATGCGGTTGAAGCAGACATCGTCATTGGCCAGCGGGGCGGTCTCACCGCTCAGGATCTCCTCGTTCTGCTTCGCGACCAGTTGCGCAAGCTGCCGGAAGTCCTTCTGGATCAAGGCCGGGATCCCGAGATGCTTGTGGTAGTCGCCGGAGCCCACACGCTCGGCAACGAAGTCGGTGATGACGCGCGCCGGCGTGACCTCCTTGAGCTTGCGCTGGATTTCGTCCAGGTCGCGAGCCAGCGCCATCTGCGTGTCGACGACCTCCTTCAGGCGCACCTCCGCATCACCGATGCCTTTCTCCGACGCACTGATCCGCGCCTGCAGCGCCTCACGCTCCGCAGCCACTTCCGCATTGACTCTGCGCTCGGCGCTCTCCAGCACCTGCAGACGCGCACGCATCATTGCGGTAGCCTTGTTCAACAGCGTCAGGGTGGCGGCCAGTGCCGCCGAGAGGCCGCCGAACGCGGCCTCCACCGCATCGAAGTCGAGCCGCGACAGCAGCCAGACCAGCGCCGGCACGCCGATGAGGCAGCCGATCACCCAGCGCCGCTGCGCGTCATCGCGGCACAGCGTGTCGATCAACAGACGGCCTCGCTTCAACTCCGCGCGTGCCTCGTCGAGCTTGCCGAACACCGCCGCGGCGGTGGGCACGCCGACAGTGATCAGGAAGGGTTCGAGCGCCGTCCTGACCTCACCGAGGCTCTCCTTCACGACGATCTCGGTCGTCACCTGCGACCGCAGTCGCTCCAGATTCGCCAGCTCCGAATCGCGCTGACGGCGCAGGGATTCGGCCTGCTGCTCCTTGTCGCGGAGGTTTCGCTCCGCCTCGCCGCGCTCCGACTCGAGCTGCGCCAGCCGCACGCGGGTGAAGTCGAGCTGTTCGAGCCAGTGCCGGCGCCGCTGCTCGACCAGATCCTCGGTCTCGTTTTCGTCGAATTTCAGCTCGTTGAAGATGTGATCGACCAGGCTCGCCCACAGCTCGCCCTCGACGTAGTGCCAGGCGTTGAACTCGATCTGGATGATGCGCTTCCAGAATGGCACGTCGGCCTGGGGCCGCTCGAGCACTTGCGGCTCGCGCGTCAGCTGCTCGATGCGTCTGCGCACCGCCTCCATGAAGAACGACTTGCCCGAACCCCAATCGCCGAACAGCCCCACCGCGAGCGGTGGCTTGAGCCCGCGCGAGGCGAGCAGATAGGCGAAGGCATCCACCTCGGCGCGAATCCCGACCCGGTCGTCGTCGAGCGCGACGCGCTGACCGTGATCGGCCTTGTAATTGGGAATATCCACCGGGTGCAGCGCGAAGGGAAAGCGGCGCACCAGGAACTTCGCGTAGCCTTCACCCTTGTCGTGCTCGCTGAGGTAGTCGACGGTGGCGCGGGCGATCTCGCCGAGATCGGCGTTGCGCTCGGCCAGCAGGTCGATCAGGGCGGTCTGCAAGGGCGTGGTCGCCTGCAGCATGGCGGCGAACAGCGCGCGCAACTCGGCGACCTCGGGGCTGCCGGTGCGCAGGCCGAGCTCGGTACCCGTCTGCACGATCCACTGCGCATCCGGCTGCAGCAGCGGCGCCTGATCGGGCGACAGCGCGCGCATGTGACGCGCGATCGCCTCGGGCGGCGGTCGCGGGTAATCGAAAGGCAGCAGTTGTCCCGGCACCAGGTGGAAGTGCGCGAGCAGCAACCTGGGTTCGGCATCCTCCGGATGCTCTAGCAGCATTCCGACCAGCAGATCGAAGGCATCTGCTGCAGCCGAGCCCGGATCGTCGCCCCGCTGCTCGGCACGGTAACGCGCCAGCGCGCCCGCCCACAGCAAGGCGCGCCGCGAGGAGATGGACAGTGCTTGCAGATCGACGCCGGGGGCTGTCATTCAAAGACTCCTCGAAGCGCAACCAGCGCTCCCTGTCGAAGTCTAGACCACGCACCGAACGCGGTCGCCGGCGCGGATTCTCTCCGGAAAAGTTCTCAGGGCCACGCCCCCGGCACCGCGTCGGCCCCGGACCACGTCCGCCGCGGCCGGCCCGCTTCGCGGCATGGGGGCGCGGCGGACGCCGCACCAACGCTAGAACAGCGACGGCAACCGCGGCCCCATTCCTTGTGCCTCAGCCGCAGTTGCCACCCGAGCAGCAATCGCCCGCGCGAATCAGCTTCAGCGTCGGCTGCTCGAGCCCGGCCCAGCGCGCGAGCTCGCTGCGGGTGGGATGACGACCCGAAAGCGCCATCTCGCCGTTGACCAGAATCAGCGGCAGCGCGTCGTGCCCGGAGCGCTCGATAAAGTCCTCGACGACCGCGTTCTGCGCGAACGCAACCGGCTGCTCGGCAAAGCTGAAGCGCTCGATGCTGGCCCCCTGCTTCTTCGCCCACTCGACATCGCTCGCGAAGTCGCCCAGTGCCGGGTCTCCCTCGGCGGCGCCCAGCGAAAGGTCGAACACCTGAATGGTTGTCATGCTTGGTCTCCATTGCCCGCCACACTGGCGGAGTCTGTTGAAAGGTCATCGGTACGGGCGCCCACGGCGCCTGCACACCAGGCGTAGTGTTCAGCCTGGCGCGGTGCTTGGCAAGCCCGTTCCCGCCGCGAGCGCTCCCGGCGCATGAAAAGCGGGGGGTGAATCAGGCCGCCCTCACCTCTTCGGCGGGCCGCCCGGCCTGCTCCTTGTCGCGGTACTCGGCGAGCACCGCCGCCGTGGTCGGCCCCAGCACGCCGTCGAGCCGCCGCAGCAAGGTGAAGGGCAGGATGAAACGGCCGTATTCGGACTGTTTGAAGTCGCCGCGCGACGGATCGGCGACCGACCAGATGAGGGCAGCGCGGGATTTCAGCTTCATGGGCTCGGGTCGTGGCCGGCACGGCCCGACGATCACCGATGCCGCGGCGGTTTTCCGCAGAGCGACGCAAGCCGTGAGCCCTTGGTGATGGCGAGCGATCGGGAATCCGCACCCGCTCGGCTCGCCGCTTGCGCCGTGCCTGCCGGGTTGGCGCTCAGCCGCAGGCGGCAGGCGACGGGCGTGCGCCATGGCGCGGAAACAATGGCCCGGCTATGCGGCGGCGCGGATCCACTCCGCGATCGTCGACGCGGTCGGAATCCGCCCCGACGACACCAGTTTCTCGTTGATCACCAGGCCCGGCGTCTTCAACACGTCGTAGGCGACGATCTGCCCCATGTCGGTGACCTTGACCACTTCGGCCTCCACGCCGGTGGCGGCGACCGCCTCGTGCACGATCTCTTCGAGCTTGCGGCAGTTGGCGCAGCCGGGGCCGAGAACCTTGATGTTGAGCATGATCAGACTCCTTTGAGTGATGAGGCGGTCGCGCGCCGGCTGGCGATCGCCAGCAGCACCGCGAGCGCGGCGATGAAACCCGCGAGGTAGAGCGCGAGCGAAAACAACGCGGTGCCGTCGATCCAGGCGCCGTAGATGAGGCCGGCGACCGCGCTGAACAGCGCCACCAGGCCGACGTAGGTGAAGGTCTTCTTGCGGCCGATGATCGCCGAGATGATCAGGATGCTCTGCAGCGACAGCTCGGGGTCGGACATCAGGTAGGCAAGCAGCGGGCCGCGGTGCATGCCGAGATCGAGGAACATCTTGGCGATCGGCACCTCGACCAGGGTCGGGAAGTACATGAACACGCCGAACACCACGCCCGCCAGGTTGCCGGTGAGCGAGTTGGTGCCGGCCAGCATCTCGATCCACTCCGGGCGGATCAGCACGCGGATCATGCCGACCACGAACACGCCCACCACCAGCAACGGGAAGATCTGCTTCACGAAGCGCCACGACTCCCACAGCCAGTCGCGCAGCTCGTCCTCGCTCAGGCGGTGGCGCACGATCACGTGCAGCGCCGCGAGCGCGGCGGCGACGGCGAAGAACTTGCCGGTGAGGCCGATGCGCAGCGCGCCGTCCACCGGCTGCACCGCGAGCGCCGCCACCAGCAGCGTCGCCGCGATCAGCGCCAGGCTGATCCAGGTCCACGCGTTGGCGCCATCAACGATGTTCTCGAAGCCGCGCCAGGCCGAATAGCCGATCGAGGCCAGCAGCGCGATCAGCACCACGCCCTGCACCGACACGCCCTCCTCGCCCTTGGCGGCGTCGTAGGGCACCAGGCGGTCGAGCGCGGCCTGCCAGGCCTGCGCGTCGCCGATCGGCAACTCGAAGTTGAGGTAGGTCCCGGTGAGCACGTCCAGCTTCAGCGTGCCCGCGAGCAGCAGCGCCACCCACACGAACAGGAACACCAGCGCCATCCGCCCCATCCCCGCGCCCTGCGCGCCGAAGGCGCTGTCGGTGGCGAGGTCGTGGGCGGCGTCGTCGGCACGGAACAGCAGCGCCATGATGAGGCCGATGCCGATGCCGAAGGTGAGCGAGAGCACGAAGCGCGCGATCGCCAGATCCGGCCCGATGACGCCGCCGGTGTAGACCAGCGCCAGGATGTTGGCCGCCGGCGCGAAGAACAGGAAGGTGATCGCCGGGCCGAGGCCCGCGCCCTTCTTGTAGATGCCGGCGAAGAGCGGAACGATGGTGCACGAGCACACCGCCAGCAGCGAGCCCGCGGCGGCGGCGGCCGGGTAGGACACGGTCTTGCTGGAGTTGCGCCCGAGGAAGCGGGTGATGGTCTCCTTGGGGATCAGCGCCGACATCGCGCCAGCGATGAAGAAGGCCGGCAGCAGGCACAGCAGC
Organism: Thauera sp.; assembly: GCA_040275625.1. Taxonomy (GTDB): domain Bacteria; phylum Pseudomonadota; class Gammaproteobacteria; order Burkholderiales; family Rhodocyclaceae; genus Thauera. The sequence goes on from JBEOKH010000615.1 coordinate 15,376, forward strand.
ACGTGGGCCGCGAGATAGGCGGCCAGATTGCCCAGCCCGCCGTAGAAGACGGGGAAAACCGCAGAAAGCAGGGTGTCCATGATGCGACTCCAGCAAGTTCATCAAGCACCGGGTGTCGATGAGGGATGCTACAACGACTGCCCGGCCAGGCATCGCAATCCCGCGCGCGTTTTCCATGCGAGCGTGCCGCCTGGCGCGAAGGTTCGCGGCTGCCGCCGCTCCTACACGGTGCCGAACCGCAGCGCCCTGTAGGAGCGGCGGCAGCCGCGAACCGCCTCA
>JBEOKH010000616.1:0-2303 GCA_040275625.1 Thauera sp.
GGCGCAGGTCGGCGGGGTGCATCGAGAGCAGCGGTTCGTCGTCGAGATTGAACAGTCGGGCGACGGTGCCGGTGCGGCTCATGCCGTGCCACTGATCGCGCAGGCGGCCCGACAAGAGGGCGATCGGGTGGGCGGCGTCGGTGGCTTCGGCGGTCGGCCGGTGGTCGACCTTGACGAAGCGGGCGCGACCGCCGGGTGTCGGGAAGACGCCATCGGTGTACAGGCGCCGCCGGCCGCTGCTGGCGCCCTCGGGCAGTGGCCACTGCTGCGGGCCGGCCGCGTCGAGCAGGGCATAGCTGATGCCGGTGATGTCGAGGTCGCGCCCGCGGGTGCTTTCGCGATGCTCGTTGAAGATCGCCTCGGGTCCGCTGTAGGGGAACAGCTGCTTAGTCAGCGGGTGTTCGAGCCGGGCGCCGAGCCGGCGCGCGAAGTCTACGACGATCTCCCAGTCGGGTCGCGCCTCACCCGGTCGGGCGACCGCCGGCGTCAGGTGGGTGATGCAGCGCTCGGAGTTGGTGACCGTCCCTTCCTTTTCTCCCCATGTCGTCGCCGGCAGCATCAGGTCGGCGTAGGCAGCGGTGTCGGTGTTGCCGTACGCCTCCTGCAGGACGACGAAATCGGCGGCCTGCAGCGCCGCGCGAACTTCGTTCTGGTCGGGCAGCGAGTGCGCGGGGTTGGTGCACGCGATCCACACGGCCTTGATTTCGCCGCGCTTGAGCGCCGCGAAGAGTTCGACCGCCGCCTTGCCGGGCTGCGCCGGTACCGACGGCACGCCCCACAGGCGTGCCACTTCGGCGCGGTGGTCGGGGTTGGCCAGGTCGCGGTGCGCGGAAAGCAGGTTGGCCAGGCCGCCGACTTCGCGGCCACCCATCGCATTCGGCTGGCCGGTCAGCGAGAACGGGCCGGCGCCCGGGCGACCGATCTGTCCGGTGGCCAGATGCAGGTGGATCAGCGCCGCGTTGTTGTGCGTCCCGTGCGCTGACTGGTTGAGCCCCTGGCAGTACAGCGACAGCGCCGCTGCGGCCTTGCCGAACCAGCGTGCGGCCTGGACGATCTCGGCCTCGGCGAGCGCGCAGATTTCGGCAACGACCGCTGGCGGGTAGGCGGCAACGCTCTCTTCGAGTGCGGCAAAGCCCTCGGTATGGGCGGCGATGTAGTCGCGATCGACCAGTTTCTCGGCCAGCAGCACGTGCAGCAGACCCATGTAGAGCGCGATGTCGGTGCCCGGCTTGAGCGGCAGGTGGAGGTCGGCGATCTCGGCGGTTTCGCTGCGGCGCGGATCGATGACGATGATCCGCAGTTCCGGATTGGCGGCACGCGCATCCTCGATGCGGCGGAAGACAATCGGATGCGCGACCGCCGGGTTGGCGCCAGCGATCAGCAGGCAGTCGGTGAGCGCGATATCCTCGTAGCAGCACGGCGGCGCGTCGGCGCCCAGCGTCTGTTTGTAGCCGGCCACCGCCGAGGACATGCACAGGCGCGAGTTGGTATCGACATTGTTGGTGCCGATCAGTCCCTTGGCCAGCTTGTTGAAGACGTAATAGTCCTCGGTGAGCAGCTGCCCGGAAATGTAGAAAGCGACGCTATCGGGACCGTGCGCGGCGATGATCTCGGCGAAGCGCTCGGCGGCATGCGCCAGCGCCTCGTCCCAGCCGACACGCTGGCGCGGCAGATGGCGTTGCCGGCGCAGTCCGGGGTACAGCAGGCGATAGTCGGGACGCGCCGTGAGATGCAGCGACGCGCCCTTGGTGCACAGACGACCGGCGTTGGCCGGATGGTCGGGGTCGCCGCGCACGCCGACGATCTGCCCGCCGTCGGTTTCGATCAGCAGCCCGCAGCCGACGCCGCAGTAACAACAGGTGGACTTGACTGGCTTGTTCATGGTTTTTTTGCTCCGCTCCTGCTGGTGCAAAGCAACAGCTGTGCCAAGACGGAAAATCGGCGCCTTGGCGGGTGGCCTGGGGTGTTGTTTGGCAATGGCGCCTTGTCTTGGTGCGCCGCAACGCCTGGCCGCCTCAATGCGGGGCGGCGACCAGGCGCACTGCAGGCGTTCCGCGAGGCGTGTGCCCGGTGCGGCGAGAGAAGCCATCCGCTGCGCAGAGCGCAGTTCGACCGGTCGGGTTCGTTCCCCTGATGGCGGCGGCAAGCCGTCACAAGAGCGTTTGGGCGCGAAGAATAACGCCCTGCTTGCATTGTCCATACTAGAGTGTGTTGACATTCAAGCGAGCCAAATGACGGATGCGGCGAGGGCGATGAAGGAAGCGAAACGCTCGGCGAGTTTGTCGTAGCGTGTAGCGATACGT
>JBEOKH010000617.1:0-4622 GCA_040275625.1 Thauera sp.
AGCCGATGCGATCGGTTCGGTGTCGTTCAAGGTGACGGGACAGTGATCTCATCGCGATGCCCTCACTCAGGTTCGGCTCAACCAGCCGTGATCATTGACGGTGGCAGCGCGCGCAGCGACCCGGGTTTCGGTGCGGGTCGCGAACCGCGTGCTACCTTCGACATCCCTGGCGCCGGCGTGCCCTGCGGGCGCCTTGGCTAAGCATCCTTCCTTGTTGGCAGACTATTATTGCACTCGGGCTGCAAGCATCTGTTCGGCGGCGCACCCCGGACACCGCCCCGCGCAAGCCAGCGCGCGGCAACTGCAAGGAGACCACGATGAGCGAGCCCCTGCCGTCCGCCGCCGGCGAGAACCGCATCCTCGCCGCCCTTCCGGTCAACGAGGGTGCACGACTGATCGACGATCTCGAACGTGTCACCCTGCCGCTCGGTCATGTGCTCTACGAACCGGGAGACGTGCTCGGCTTCGTGTACTTCCCGACCTCCTGCATCGTGTCGCTGGTGTTCACCACCGAAAACGGCGCCACCGCCGAGCTGGCCATGATCGGCAAGGATGGCCTGGTCGGCATTCCGCTGGTACTCGGTGGCGGAACCTCCACCCACAAGGCGGTGGTCCAGTGCGCAGGCACGGCGTGGCGGCTGCGCGCCGATGTGATGACCTGGGAGCTCAACCAGCACGGCCACCTGCTGCGCCTGGCGCTGTCCTACACGCAGGCGCTGATGACGCAGATGGCGCAGAGCGTGGTGTGCAACCGCCATCACGCGGTGGATCAGCAGTTGTGCCGCTGGCTGCTGCTGAGCCTGGATCAGTTGCCCGACAATCAGTTGAACATGACCCAGGAGCTGATCGCCAACATGCTCGGCGTACGCCGCGAGGCGGTCACCGAGGCGGCGGGCAAGCTGCAGGCCGCCGGGCTCATCCAGTACCGCCGCGGGCAGATCACGGTCACCGACCGCCCCGGCCTCGAAGCCCGCGTGTGCGAGTGCTACGGCGTCGTCCGCGCAGAGTACGAGCGCCTGTTCCACCTCCCGCAGGTGATACTGCCCAGCGACCGCGCGCGGCCCAATCCGGCCACCCTGCGCAAGCGCGCCGAAGCGCGGCTGGAGAAGGAGAAGGCCGACCGGGCCGCAGCATCGAGCGCGGCATTGAACGCAGACTCGAAGGCGGACTCGGACACCGCATGGCAGCAGGCTCGGCTGGTGCACGAACTCGAGGTGCACCAGATCGAGCTCGAGATGAGCAACGAGGCCCTGCGCCTGGCCTATGACGAGGCCGATGCGCTGCACCGCAAATACGCCGACATCTACGACTTCGCCCCCATTCCCTATTTCACACTCGATGCACAGGGCGTGATCGTCCAGTTCAACCTGGCCGGGGCGATCCTGCTCGACATTCAGCGTTCGCAGACGCGCCCTCACCGCTTCGCCGCGTTCGTCAAGCCCGAGTCCCTGCCCGTGTTCAATGATTTTCTCGAGGAGAAGCTGCGCGGCCGGTGCCGGCGAAGCTGCGAGCTCGTGCTGCTCGCCACCGCCCATCACCCGGAACTGTACGTCCGCATTCAGGCCGTGACCGATGAGGGCGGTAACGAGTGCCAGATGGCGGTGCTCGACGCAACAGCGGGCGAGCACTCGGCGGACCACGACCGCCGCCGCAACGATCCGGAACTCCCACCCGTGGATGACCCTTCGGCCCGGGAACTGATGTAGCAGCGCGCAGCATGGCGTGGTCGCCGCCCTGCTCGGTGCCGTCGGCCGATCGAATGCGCTGATCGCGCGCGATCCACCGTAGGCCTGTTGGCCAGCAGGTCGCGCGCGAGCACTCCATCCCCTATGTGCGCCAGCATACCGACGCCCACCCCGGCAGCGCCGATAGTGACTCCTGCACATCTCAGAACGGAGGATTCCATGCTCTACACCATCGCCGTCGTACTGATCATCCTGTGGCTGCTCGGGTTGGTCACTTCCACCACCATAGGCGGTTTTGTCCACGTCCTGCTGGTGATCGCCGTCATCGTCATCCTGCTTCAGGTGATCAACGGACGTCGCCTCTGAGCGGCAAGGCTCAGCCCAAAGCAGCAGAAGCCACGCTCCACGCATCATAATCCGGGTATTTCAGGCGGGACCTGAACTGCACCGGAGGCGTCGAGCGTGCCAAATCTGCGCTGGTTGATCACCGAACTCGCCCGCCGCCTCTGGGTGCGGGCGAGCATCTTTGCCGTGGCCGGCATCTTCACCGCCATCATCGGCATTGCCCTCGCACCCCTGATTCCCGCCGACTGGTCAGGCCGGATCGGCGCCGACTCGGTCGGCAACGTCCTGCAGATCCTGGCCTCGAGCATGCTGGCAGTGACCACCTTCTCGCTCGCGACCATGGTGTCCGCCTACGCCAGCGCGTCGAGCGCCACCACGCCGCGGGTCGCCGAACTGCTGATCCAGGACAGCAGCGCGCAGAACGCGCTCGCCACCTTCGTCGGCAGCTTTCTGTTCAGCCTGGTCGGCATCATCGCGCTCAACGCCGGCGTGTATGGCGACAGCGGGCGCGTGGTGCTGTTCGTCGGCACGATCGGCGTCATCGCCGTCATCGTCATCACCCTGCTGCGCTGGATCGACCTGCTCGCACGCTTCGGCCGGGTGGGCGATGCCATCGACCGCGTCGAGGCCGCGGCCGTCCATGCCATGCGCGCGCGCTGGGAGCATCCCTGCATCGGCGCGCGCATGCGGGCCGGGCCGCCGCCGACGGTCGCGGCGGTCACCAGCGCCCGGATCGGTTACGTGCGGCATATCGACGTCCAGGCGCTGGAGCGCCTGGCAGCGGTGGCCGGCGGCGAGATCCACGTCGATGCCCTGCCGGGCGCCTTCGTCGATACCGCGAATCCGATCGCATGGCTCGATTTCACTCCGGACGAGGCCGCCATCGAAGCGGTGCGCGATGCCTTCAATGTCGGCGCCCGGCGCTCGTTCGACCAGGACCCGCGCTTCGGTCTCATCGTGTTGTCGGAGATTGCGTCGAAGGCGCTGTCCCCCGCCATCAACGACCCCGGCACGGCGATCGCAACGATGGCCGCCCTGGTGCGCGTGCTCGCCATCCTTGCCGAGCGCCGTGAAGAGGAAAGCGAGATCTTCTACCCCCATGTCTTCATTCCGGCGCTGGCGGTCGACGATCTATTCGACGATGCCTTCTCGCCGATTTCAGAATCCGGCGCCGGCACGCTCGCAGTCGGCATCCGGCTGCAGAAAACCCTGCGCGCCCTGTCCGTGTTCGACCACCCCGAGTTTCGTGCTGCGGCACGTCATCAATCCCGGCTTGCCCTGGAGCGCGCCCGTCACGCGCTGGCGCTGGTGGAGGACGTGGCGAAGCTCGAAGGCGAGGCGTCGGCAATCTGAACGGGCCCTCTGAACTGCCTTGGGGCGCGCGGGGTCAGGGCGTGACGTCGCGGCGCGCCGCATCCCCGACGCTATCTTTCGCCGACGCCGGTTTTCCGCCCGCTATCGGCCTATAGTGAAGAAGGACGGTTTTCGCCGGTCCGCAACAGGAGCACGACCATGAACAAGATCCGAAAGAGCAACAAGGAAACCAAGAAGCAACCCGCCCTCGACCCGAAGGAAAAGAAAGCCGCCAAGCAGGCCAAGAAGCACGCCAACGACACCGCCCCGCTGATCACCCCGCGTTGAACCAGGCGCACGCCAGCTGCGTGCCCACCTGCGCATGACGGCGCCCGGCGCGCTGCGCTCACACCCCGCCGCCCAGGCCTGCGGCCTCGGCCTTGCGCCAGACATCCACCTCGACCCGATGCTCGTGCTGGTCATCCACTAGCGCAATCCTGCGCTCAGTCAGTTCCACGCCATCGAGCCTCACCCGCTGAAGACCGCCCGCCGCATCGCCGCGGGCGGGGTGCTGCACGATGAGGATGTGGTAGACGGTTTCCCGATAGCGGTAGTGAATCCTGAGCTGCGGCCACCCGGCCGGCAGGCTCGGCACCAGCCATAGCCGATCACCCTCCACGCGCAGCCCAAGCAGCGACTCAACCATCAGCCGGTACATCCAGCCCGCCGAGCCGGTGTACCAGCTCCAGCCGCCGCGCCCGGTGTGCGGCGCGCGCGCATAGACATCCGCGGCAACGACGTAAGGCTCCGCCTTGTAGAGGTCGATCGCCTGCGGCGAATGCGCGTGGTTCACCGGATTGATCATGCGCAGCAGCTCCCACGCCCGCTCGCCGTCGCCGAGGGCGGCAAAAGCCATCGCCGCCCAGATCGCGCCGTGGGTGTACTGGCCGCCGTTCTCACGCACCCCTGGCACGTAGCCGCGGATGTAGCCGGGGTCCAGGCTGGCGCCGTCTAGCCGGGCGCCGTCGAAGGGCGGATCGAGCAACTGGACAAGGCCTTCGGCGCGCCGCACGAGGTGCGCATCGACCGCCTGCATCGCCCGCCGCGAGCGCGCCTCGTCGGCAACGCCGGCGAGCACCGACCAGCTCTGCGAGATCGAATCGATGCGGCACTCCGCGCCCTGCGCCGAACCCAGCACGGTGCCGTCGTCGAACCAGGCGCGGCGGTACCAGTCGCCGTCCCAGGCGTGGTGCTCGATGCGCTCGCGCAGCGCAGCGCCCTCGCCGCGGCACACGCCGG
>JBEOKH010000618.1:0-24955 GCA_040275625.1 Thauera sp.
CGAGCTTGTCCATCACCTCCGGCTTGGAGTCGATCTCCATCTTGATGCGCGCCGCGGCCTCGTCGATCAGGTCGATCGCCTTGTCGGGCAGGAAGCGGTCGGTGATGTAGCGGTGCGACAGCTCGGCGGCGGCGACGATGGCCGGATCAGTAATCTTCACTCGGTGGTGCAGTTCGTAACGCTCCTGCAGGCCGCGCAGGATGGCGATGGTCGATTCAACCGAAGGCTCGTCGACCAGCACCTTCTGGAAGCGGCGCTCGAGCGCGGCGTCCTTCTCGATGTACTTGCGGTATTCGTCGAGCGTGGTGGCGCCGATGCAGTGCAGTTCGCCACGGGCGAGCGCGGGCTTCAACATGTTGCCTGCATCCATCGCACCCTCGGCCTTGCCGGCGCCCACCATGGTGTGGAGCTCGTCGACAAAGAGGATGATGCGGCCCTCGTCCTGGGCGATTTCCTTGAGCACCGACTTCAGGCGCTCCTCGAATTCGCCGCGGTACTTGGCACCGGCGAGCAGCGCCGCCATGTCGAGCGACAGCACGCGCTTGCCCTTGAGCGTCTCGGGCACCTCGTCATTGATGATGCGCTGCGCCAGGCCTTCGACGATCGCGGTCTTGCCCACGCCCGGCTCGCCGATCAGCACCGGGTTGTTCTTGGTGCGGCGCTGCAGGATCTGGATGGCGCGGCGGATCTCGTCGTCACGGCCGATCACCGGGTCGAGCTTGCCGCTGCGGGCGCGCTCGGTAAGATCCATGCAGTATTTCGCCAGCGACTCGCGCTGGCCTTCGGCGTCCTGGCTGCCGACATTGGCGCCGCCGCGCACCGCCTCGATTGCAGCTTCGAGCGCCTTGCGGGCGAGGCCGCTCTCCTTGAGCAGGCGGCCGGCCTCGCCCTTGTCGTCGGCGAGCGCGAGCAGGAACATCTCGCTGGCGATGAACTGATCGCCGCGCTTCTGCGCCTCGCGGTCGGTGACGTTGAGCAGGTTGTTGAGGTCGCGGCCGATGCTGACCTCGCCGCCGTGGCCCTCGACCTTGGGCAGGCGGCCGATGGCGCGCCCCACCGCCGTCTTGAGCGGCGGCACATTGACACCGGCACGCTGCAGCAGCGACATCGTGCCGCCGTCGTCCTGCTCGAGCAGCGCCTGCACCACGTGCAGCGGCTCGATGAATTGCTGGTCGTTGCCCACTGCGATGCTCTGCGCATCGGCGAGGGCTTGCTGGAACTTGGTGGTGAGCTTGTCGAAGCGCATGAAGGCCATCCTCGGGATTCGTTGAACTGAGCCTTATGTGGGGCGCATCGGCTGCGCTTCAAGGGGCGGATCAGGCCTGCGGACGCTCCTGCCCGGGCAAATCGGGATAGCGCACGTAGTCGAGCAGATCCTGGATTTCCTTCGGTGGCGGCTTGGTCAGCAGGCTCACCGCGACAATGGTGGCAAAGCCCAGCGGCACGCCGAACACGCCCGCCGAAATCGGATTGATGTCCAGCCAGGCGTTGGCCATCGAGCCACCAAAGAAGGGATGGGTGCGCACCACGTAGAACAGCGTGACCGCGAGTCCGGCCAGCATGCCGGCGACCGCACCAGGCCGATTGGCGCGCCGCCAGAAGATTCCCAGGACCAGCGCCGGAAAGAAACCGGAGGCGCCGATCGAGAACGCCAGCCCGACCATGAAGAGGATGTTGTCCGGACGCATCGACGCCACCCAGGCCGCCACCACCGCCACCACCAGCAGTTGCGATTTGGAGATCACCAGGCGGCGATGGGTCGAGGCCTGCGGGTTGATCACCTTGTAGTACAGGTCGTGCGACAGTGCATTGGAGATCGTCAACAGCAGCCCGTCGGCGGTCGACAGCGCGGCGGCGAGACCGCCCGCCGCCACCAGCCCGGAGACGACATAGGGCAGACCCGCAATTTCGGGCGTGGCGAGCACGATCACGTCGGTGTTCAAGCTCAGCTCGGCAAGTTGCAGCACGCCGTCGCCATTGAGGTCCTCGATCCGCACCAGGCCCACGCGGCCCCAGGAAGCCACCCAGTCGGGCAGGATCGCGATGCTCGACCCCACCAGGTTGTTGTAAACCTCCCACTTGGCGAACACCGCGTAAGCCGGCGCCGTGACATAGAGCAGGAAGATGAAGAACAGCGACCACAACACCGAGCGCCGCGCCTCCATCACCCCGGGGGTGGTGTAGTAGCGCATCAGGATGTGCGGCAGCGCCGCAGTGCCGACCATCAGCACGAACATCAGGGCGAGGAAGTTGTTGCGCGCCACCGCCGACTCTCGCGCGCTCGCCCCTGGATGAGCCTCGGCATGGCGCGGCGGCGGCCTGGAGCGCTCGAAGGCCTCGAGGCGGGCGCGCTCCCAGGCCTGAACGGCATCCGCCGGCGTGCGCGGCAGGTCGCGCAAGGCACGCTCGGCGAGCGCGATATCGCGCGCGGGCGCACTATTGAGGCGCATGCGGTTGAGTTCGGCGATCATGCGCCGGCGCTCGTCCTCGAGCGATGCGGGCAGCGCGCCAATCTTGTCGGCGTAGTCCTGCGCGCGTGCGGCGTACAAGTCGCGCACTGCGCGCTCTGTTGGCGAATCGAACAACACGTCCTCGCGCGCGCTGATCTGCTGCAGCACGCCGCCATACACCGCCTGCGGGATCGGCACACCGGTGAGCTTGTACGACAGGATCACCACCGGCACCAGGTAGGCGATGATCAGGATCACGTACTGCGCCACCTGAGTCCAGGTCACCGCACGCATGCCGCCGAGGAAGGAGCACACCAGGATACCGGCGAGGCCGATGAAGAGCCCGATCTCGAACTCGACACTGACGAAGCGGCTGGTGACGAGGCCGACGCCGTAGATCTGCGCGACCAGATACACGAAGCTGGCCAGCACCGCGGCGCCGAGGCCGACCAGGCGCGCGACGTTGCCCTGGTAACGCGCGCCGAGGAAATCAGGAATCGTGTATTGGCCGAACTTGCGCAGGTAGGGCGCGAGCAGCAGCGCCACCAGCACGAAGCCCCCGGTCCACCCGGTGACGAAGGCCAGGCCCTCGAAGCCGCTGAAGTACAGCGTGCCGGCCAGGCCGATGAACGACGCGGCGCTCATCCAGTCCGCCGCCGTAGCCATGCCGTTGAACAGCGCCGGCACGCGGCGGCCGGCGACATAGTATTCCGACACGTCGGAAGTGCGCGACAGAACGCCGATGGTGGCGTAGATCGCGATCGTCACGAACAGGAAGACGTGGCCGATGAGTTGCTGCGACAGCCCCAGGCTCTCACCGATCGCCAGCAGCACGACGAAGACCGCGAAGCCGAGCGTGTAGAGCGCGTAGTAGCGGCGCAACTGACGGGCGAAGCCGACGTTGCGCCTCAAGTCATGATCTCCCCTGCCGTGGCGGCGAAGGCTGGCATCAGTACTTGACCCGCGCGTAGTAGGTCTGCTCGGCGGCCTCGCGCGCCTGGCGCAGGGTGCGGATGCCTTTCTCTGCCAGCAGCGGCACCAGCTTCAGGAACACCTCGGCGGTGACGATCGCGTCGCCGAGCGCGGTGTGACGACCGACGATGGTGAGCCCGAGCCGCTCGGCGATCGCCTCCAGGCGGTGCGATTCCTGGTTCGGGTGGATCACCGCCGACAGCAGCAGAGTGTCGATCACCGGCTGGTCGAAGCGCAGTCCGGTCTGTTCTTCCTTGAGCTGTAAAAAGCGCATGTCGAAGGCAGCGTTGTGCGCGATCAGCACGGTATCGGCCGCGAAGGCGTGGAAGGCGGGCAACACCTTGTCGATGGTGGGCTGGCCGCGCAGCATCTCCGAGGTGATGCCATGGATCTTCGCCGATTCGACCGCGAGCGGGCGCTCCGGATCAACCAGTTGCTCGAAGGACTCGCTGCGCAGCAGCTTGCCGTTGAGGATGCGGGTGGCGCCGATCTGAATGATCTCGTCGCCCTGCGAGGGGTTCAGGCCGGTGGTCTCGGTGTCGAACACCGTGTAGGTGAGTTCGGAGAGCAGGCGATCGTCGAGTTCGTGGGATTTTTCCGACCAGGCGAAGAGGTCGAAGTCGTAGTACTCGGGTCGACTCTCACCGCGCAGGTAGGTCTCGGCCTCGGCCTGCTCCTGCGGCGTCGCCGCCGGCAGCAGGATGCGGAAGAAGGCGCGGTGGCGCACCTTCTCGCGCTCGAGCCACATCTCGCCGTCGTGGCGGTCGATCACGTCGCGCACGGTGAGCGGGCTGCTCTCGTCCTCCACCTTCATTGGCTCGAGTTCCCAGCTCATCACCGTCTCGGTGCTCATCGCCTGTCCCGACCAGATCAGGTCGAGGTGCACCAGCCGCCCGGCGGCCGAGAGGCGGAAGCGCACCTCGCGCACCTCGAACTCGTCGGACAGCCGGCTGGCTAGGTAGGTGATCGCCTGGATCAACGAGAAGCTGTCGACCTTGATCCACAGCGATTCGTCGACCTCCTCGAGCTTGGTGGGCAGGCCGATGCGGGTCTCGATGCGGCGCTGCGCGGCGGCGATCAGGTCGGCGCCGAGCATCTCCTCGAGCGGCCAGCGCGCCTTCAGCGAATCGGCGAACTCGGTCGCAGTGTGGTCCAGGCGCTGGCTCATCGCCTGCACCTCGTCACGCACCACCTTGCGGAAGCGCGTGCGCATGTCGTCGGTGAGATCCTCGAACTCGAGCATGTCGGCGGCGGCGCGCACGTTGGCGAGCGCGGCACGGTTGCCCTCGGTGAGGTTGTGCAGCAACTGATCGCGGCGCGATTCGTTCTCGAAGTTGCGCGTGATGTTGTCGAGCATCAGGATGAAGCCGGTCAGCGTGCGCCCGGACGAGACGGCTCCCACGCCCACCCGGCCCTCGCCTGCCCCGCCCTCGCCGCCGACGGTGGCGCCCTCGACTGGCAGCGCGCCCTCGACCGCGTCGGCCGCCCCGCTCACCGTGGCCGCGACCGAAAGCACCGGCGCCATCTGCACGCGCAGCAGCTGCCCGGCGCGGGTGGTGGTGACGAAGTTGGCCTGCGCCTGGGCGGCACCGCGGCGCAGGCGCTGCTGGATGGTGTCGAGCGCGTGCGCGATCAGGTTGCGCTCGAACACGCCGTAGATCGAGCGCCCGAGGCCGATGAGCTCGCCGCCACCGGCCACCCCGGGGGTTGCGGAGAGCGCGCGGAACTGCGCGCGCGCGCGGTTGTTGTAGAGCAGCACGCGGCCATCGAGGTTGCACACCACAACGCTCTGGGTGAGCTCGGACATCAGTGCGGCGAGGCGATCCTTTTCGAGCTCCACCGAAGCCTTGGCGCGCCCGATCTGCGCCTCGACGTCCTGCATCAGCGCATCGCGCTGGCTGGCCAGCTCGTTGGTCGTGAGCGCGAGTTGGCGGACCTCTGGGGGGCCTTCGGGCTGGACCCTGAAGCCGCGATTGGCGCCGAGCATCAGGCGCAGGTGCTCCGACATCCGCAGCAGGCCCTGCACATACTGACGGAACAGCACCCGCACCACGCCGACGCCGGCGGCAAAGCCCATCGCGGTCAGCAGCGTGCCCAGCGTCAGGTGAGGCGCGAGCACCTGCAGGAGCAGGTCGCGCGCCTCACCCTTGGTCTCGACCCAGACGATCAGTGCGGTCAGCAGGAAGGGCCCGGTCATCAGCAGAAACAGCACGATGACCGCGATGGCGAACCGTGTGCGGGCCCGCATCGCTCACTGCCCCAGCAGGTCGCGAACCTTGTCCACCAATTCACGCGTGGAAAAGGGTTTGGTCATGTAGGCATCGGCACCGAGCGCGAGCCCCTTGGCAACCTCGGTGTCGCGCCCCTTGGCGGTCAACATCAGGATGCGCACCCCCGCCATCGCGGGATCGGAGCGAATCTCCTGGCAGACTTCGAAACCGCTCTTCTTCGGCATCATCACGTCCAGAAGCACAAGATCGGGCGGCTCGGCACGAATCCTGCGCACAGCCTCCTCGCCGTCGTTGGCCACCTGGACCTGGTAGCCTTCGCGCTTCATGAGGAATTCCAGCGAAATGACGATGTTCTGTTCGTCATCGGCGATCAGCACTTTCTTGTTCATCAGCGACTCCTCCCCTGCAGCATTCTATGTCATTCGTGCGCCGCCGCCGACGCGAGCGGCAGCTCGAAGGAGAACGTTGCCCCTTCACCTGGCACCGACTCCAGCCACAGCCGGCCACCAAAGTGTTCGACGATCTGGCGGCTGATCGGCAGCCCCAGCCCGGTGCCCTGCGGGCGCGAACGCTCGTCCCCGCCCTGGCGGAATTTCTCGAAGACCACCGGCTGCTGCGCCGGTTCGATACCCGGTCCGTTGTCCTTCACGTCCACCCGCGCGCTGCCGCCCTCGCAACGCAGCGTGACGTCGACGCGACCGCTGCCCTTGGGCACGAATTTGGCCGCGTTCGACAGCAGGTTTAGCATCACCTGCAGCAGGCGGTCGTGGTCGGCACGCAGCGAAGGGGCGGACTCGGGAAGGTGCAGGTGCACCTCGGCGCCGCGGTCGCGGAAGAGCTGCAGGGTGGCGTCGGCAGAATGGCGTACCAACTCGCACAGATCGATGTCGGTGTTGTGCCATTCGGCGTGGCCGGACTCGATCTTGGCCATGTCCAGGACCTGGTTCACCAGCCGCGACAAGCGCACGGTTTCGGAGACGATGATGCCGAGGAAGCGCTGACGGTCCTCCACGTCGATGTCGGGATCGTCGAGCATCATCTCGGAGAGCGCCCGGATCGAGGTCAGCGGCGTGCGCAGCTCGTGCGTCACCGAGGACATGAAATCGTCCTTGAGGCGGTCGAGCTCCTGCAATCGATCGTTGGCGGCGCGCAGCTCGGCGGTGGCGGCCTCGAGCGCACGCGACTTCTCCTCCAGCTTGTGCGAGTACGCACGCACCTGCGAGGCCTCGTCGAGAATATCCATGACCTCACCGAGGCCGAGCGGCTCCTCCTGCACCACGGTCGACACCATCACCCGCGCAGAGGCGCTGCCGATCGCGCCGGCGAGCAGGGTCTCGGCGAAATGCACCAGCTCCGGGTCGGACTTCAACTGCGCTGTTTCCTGCAGCCCGTGCGAGCGCGCGTAGGCGCCGAAGGCTTCCTCGGTGCGACGCTGGCCGAGGAAGCGAGCGACCAGCGGGAGCAGCTCGCCCGCCTCTGCACCAGTGCGCCAGAAGCTCGCCGGCGGCGCGTCGCCGCGGCGGAACACGTCAACGAACAACGCCGCCTGGGTGGCCTCGGCCCCGGTCGGCGCGCGCATCATCGAGACCACCACGTAGCTACCGATATTGGCGACCAGGCTCCAGAACAGGGCGTGGCTGATGTTGTCCAGCCCGGTGAGGCCGAAGAGCTGTTCGGGCTTGAGCCAGCCGATGCTGAACGCGCCGTGTTCGAGGAAGGCGGGATCGAGCCAGCCGGACTTGGCGAACGACGGCAACAACAGCGTATAGGCCCACACCGCGAACCCGGCGAGCAGGCCGGCGAGCGCCCCCTCGCGCGTGCCACCGCGCCAGTACATGCCGCCGATCACCACCGGCGCGAACTGCGCCACCGCGGCAAAGCTGATCAGCCCGATGCTGACCAGGGCGTAGGCCTCACCCGCCAGGCGGAAATACAGGTAGCCGAGCAGCAGCAGCGCGACGATCGCGCCACGTCGGATGCCGAGCAGCAAGCCGGTGAGATCGCGTTCGCGGGCGAGATCGAGGCGGCGGCTGCGCAGCAGCATCGGCATCACGAGGTCGTTGCACACCATGGTCGACAGCGCGATGGCTTCGACGATGACCATGCCGGTGGCCGCCGACAGCCCGCCGATGAACACCAGCAGGGCGAGCGCCGCCTGGTCGTGCGCGAGCGGCAGGGTCAGCACGAAGGTGTCCGGATCGACCGTGCCGCGGCCAAAATGCAGCAAGCCGCCGATTGCGACCGGAATCACGAAGATGTTGATCGCCAGCAGGTAGGCCGGGAACACCCAGGTCGCGCGGCGCAGGTGCTGCTCGTTGACGTTCTCGACCACGGCGATCTGGAACTGTCGCGGCAGGAAGATGATCGACAGCATCGCCAGCAGCACATGCGCGAACCAGCCGCCGTAGCCGAGCCGTCCGGCGCCATCGAAGGCCAGCAGGTTGTGCAGTTCCGGCACCGCTGCTGCGCGTGCGTAGAGGTCGCCGAAGCCGTCGTACAAGCCGTAGGTGACGTAGACTCCGACGGCTAGGAAGGCGAGCAGCTTGACCACCGACTCGAAGGCGATCGCCGCCACCATGCCCTCGTGGCGCTCGGTGGTGTCGAGATGACGGGTGCCGAACAGCACCGTGAACGCGGCCAGCGTGAGTGCGATGTAGAGCGTGCCGTCCTGCCACCAGCCGGCCTGGCTCTCGACGCGGAACAGGCTGTCGTGCTCGCCGATGAGCAGCGCATAGCCGCTGGAGATCGCCTTCAGTTGCAGCGCGATGTAAGGGACGATGCCGACCACCGCGATCAGCGTGACCAGCCCGCCGAGCAGGTGGCTCTTGCCGTAGCGCGAAGCGACGAAATCGGCGATCGAGGTGACCCGGTAGCTGCGTGCGATGCGGATCATCTTCAGCACGACCAGCCAGGCCAGGGTCAGGCCCAGGGTGGGGCCGAGATACGTGGGCAGGAACCACGGACCGCCCGAGGCGGCGCGCCCGACGCTGCCGAAATAGGTCCACGCGGTGCAATACACCGCCAGCGACAGACTGAACACCCAGGGGTTGTCGATGATCGAGCGCCCTGCATCCGCACGCCGGTCGCCAAAGTACGCCACCGCAAAGAGCAGCAGCAGGTAGGCGAAGGACGCCCCGATGATCAGCCAGCCCGGCAGCATCGGCGCCTCCGCATCAACGCGCGCCCCGCTCGACGATCCAGGCGACAGCCACGATCAGTCCGAGCCAGACGGAAAAAAGATAGACATGCAGCAAGGGCAGTCCGAGCACGACCAGCGGCCGGTCGAACAGCGACAGCACGGGGTAATTGAGCAGCAGCATGCCCGCGATGAACACCGCGACCAGGCGCTGTCCGGCCAGTCCCTTGCGCATCATGTCGCTCCCATGATGTCAGCCACGGCAATGGAAATGACGAAACACCGCCCTGCTCTTTGCGGCAGGGTCGGCGCATCGCACGATCAGGGGCACGCGTTGCGCGTGCCTGTGGTCTCCCCCCGGCGCCGGCCCTTAATGGACCGGCGGTCCTCCTGTCGTTCACCGCCGGCCGGACCTGAACGTCCGCCCGGCGACCACTCCGCGCTCAGCCCTTGAGCTGTTCCAGGATGTGCGGGTTTTCCAGCGTCGAGGTGTCCTGGGTGACATCCTCGCCCTTGGCGAGCTGGCGCAGCAGACGACGCATTATCTTGCCGGAGCGCGTCTTGGGCAGGTTCTCGCCGAAGCGGATGTCCTTCGGCTTGGCGATCGGACCGATCTCGTGGCCCACCCAGTTCTGCAACTCCTTGATCATCTTCGCGGCTTCGTCGCCGGTCGGGCGCGCGCCCTTGAGCACCACGAAGGCGACGATCGCCTCACCGGTCAGGTCGTCCGGACGGCCGACGACGGCCGCTTCGGCAACCTTTTCATGCGCCACCAGGGCGGATTCGATTTCCATCGTACCCATGCGGTGACCGGAGACGTTCAGCACGTCGTCGATGCGGCCGGTGATGGTGAAGTAGCCGGTGTCGACATCACGGATGGCGCCGTCGCCCGCGAGGTAGAGCTTGCCCTTGAAGTCCTCGGGGTAGTAGGTCTTCTTGAAGCGCTCGGGGTCGCCCCAGACGGTGCGGATCATCGCCGGCCACGGCTTCGTGACCACCAGGATACCGCCCTGGCCCCAGGGTACTTCGGTGCCGGTCTCGTCGACCACCGCCGCCATGATGCCCGGGAAGGGCAGCGTGCACGAACCAGGAACCATCGGCGTGGCGCCCGGCATCGGGGTGATCATGTGTGCGCCGGTCTCGGTCTGCCAGAAGGTATCGACGATCGGGCAGCGGCCGCCGCCAACGTTCTCGTAATACCACTCCCAGGCCGTCGGGTTGATCGGCTCGCCCACCGAGCCCAGGATGCGCAGCGAGGACAGGTCGTACTGCTTCGGATGCACGGCCGGGTTGTTGTCGGCGGCCTTGATCAGCGAACGGATCGCAGTCGGCGCGGTGTAGAAGATGCTGACCTTGTGGTCCTGGATCATCTTCCAGAAGCGACCGGCGTCCGGGTAGGTGGGCACGCCTTCAAACACGATCTCGGTCGCGCCGCAGGCGAGCGGACCGTAGGTGATATAGGTGTGACCGGTGACCCAGCCGATGTCGGCGGTGCACCAGTAGACATCGTCCGGCTTGATGTCGAAGGTGTACTTCATCGACAGCACGGCCTGCAGAAGATAACCGCCCGAGGAGTGCTGAACACCCTTCGGCTTGCCAGTGGAACCCGAGGTGTAAAGCACGAACAGCGGATGTTCGGCCTCGACCCACTCCGGCTCGCACACGTCGGACTGACTGGCGCAGGCGTCGTGGAACCAAGTGTCGCGGCCGGCAACCATGGCGATGTCTGCGCCGGTGCGCTTGACGACGATGACGTTCCTGACCGTGTCGCAACCACCGAGGGAGAGCGCCTCGTCGGCGATCGGCTTGAGCGGCAGCGCCTTGCCGCCGCGGAACTGACCATCCGAGGTGATCAGCGCAACCGCGCCAGCATCCTCGATGCGATCACGCAGGGCCTGGGCGGAGAAGCCACCGAACACGATCGAGTGGGTAGCGCCGATGCGCGCGCAGGCCTGCATCGCGACCACGCCTTCGACCGACATCGGCAAGTAGATGATGACCCGGTCGCCCTTCTTGACACCCATGCCGCGCAGGGCATTTGCGAACTTGCTCACGCGGGCGAGCAGGTCCTTGTAGGTGATCCGGGCAACTTCGCCGCCATCGGCTTCGAAGATCAGCGCGACCTTGTCGCCGAGACCGTTGTTGACGTTGCGGTCCAGGCAGTTATACGAGACGTTCAGCTTGCCATCGGCGAACCACTTGAAGAAAGGCGCGTTTGACGCGTCGAGCACCTGAGTGAAGGGCTCCTTCCAATCCAGCAATTCCTTGGCACGACGGCCCCAAAAGCCCTCGTAGTCGTCGTCGGCCTCCTTGCACAACGCGCGGTATCCGTCCATGCCGGATACCGCTGCGTTCCTGACCATCTCTTCCGAAGGGTTGTAAATGCGGACTTGCTGCTCATTGGACATGCTCACCTCTCCTCAACTGTTCAAATGGTTGAAGCTGACCCTTTGCGGGCGGGCTGGTTGGATCCAGCCTTTGAATCGCCCGACCGCCGGCAAGCCCACCGGGCCCGCCCGCGCTCGAGCGCTCGGATACCGTTCGAAACGCCGGCATTAGAGAATATCTATCTTACACAGGACTTACACCGCCCCGCCAGCGACGACGGCCTGCCCCGGTGTTAGAATCCGCCGCCAGTTCGGGCCATCGCGACCCTTGCGCCCAGCATTCCGGGTCGTTGCGGTCCATGTGCGTCATTCTGCCCCCACGTCATTCCGGAGACCAAGCGCCATGACGATCATTCGCCAGGAAGACCTCATCCAGTCGATTGCGGATGCCTTCCAGTACATCAGCTACTACCACCCGCTTGACTACATCCAGGCGCTCGGCGAAGCCTACGAGCGCGAGGAAAGCCCGGCCGCCAGGGATGCGATCGCGCAGATCCTGACCAACTCCCGGATGGCCGCCGAAGGCCACCGCCCGATCTGCCAGGATACAGGCATCGCCGTGGTTTTCCTTAAGGTCGGCATGAACGTGCAGTGGGACGCGAAGATGAGCGTCCAGGAGATGATCAACGAAGGTGTTCGCCGCGCCTACAACGACCCCGACAACAAGTTGCGCGCCTCGGTGCTGCTCGACCCCGCCGGCACACGCCAGAACAGCAAGGACAACACCCCGGCGGTGGTGCACTACGAGATCGTCGAAGGCGACCACGTCGAGGTGATCTGCGCAGCCAAGGGCGGCGGCTCGGAGAACAAGACCAAGATGGTCATGCTCAACCCGTCCGATTCCATCGTGGACTGGGTGCTCAAGACCGTACCGACCATGGGTGCGGGCTGGTGTCCGCCCGGCATCCTCGGCATCGGCATTGGCGGTACGCCCGAGAAGGCGATGCTGCTCGCCAAGGAGTCGCTGATGGACCCCGTGAACATCCACGCGCTGCGCGAGAAGGCCGCCTCGGGCGCCCAGCTCAGCCGCGTGGAAGCGCTGCGTCTCGAACTCATGGACAAGGTCAACGCGCTCGGCATCGGCGCCCAGGGCCTCGGTGGCCTCACCACCGTGCTCGACGTCAAGATCATGGACTACCCGACCCACGCCGCCAGCCTGCCGGTCGCGATGATCCCCAACTGCGCCGCCACCCGCCACGTACACTTTCACCTCGACGGCTCCGGCCCTGCCGAGTTGCCGACACCCAGGCTCGAGGACTGGCCGCAGGTCACCTGGAAGGCCGACACGAACGTCGCCACCCGCGTCAATCTCGACACATTGACCCGCGAAGAAGTCGCCGCGTGGAAGCCGGGCCAGATCCTGCTGCTCAACGGCAAGATGCTCACCGGCCGCGACGCCGCGCACAAGCGCATCGCCGACATGCTGGAAAAGGGCGAGAAGCTGCCGGTCGACTTCACCAACCGAGTCATCTACTACGTCGGCCCCGTCGACCCGGTGCGTGACGAGGTCGTCGGCCCCGCTGGCCCCACCACCGCCACCCGCATGGACAAGTTCACCCGCATGATGCTGGAGCAGACCGGCCTCATCTCGATGATCGGCAAGTCCGAGCGCGGCCCGGTGGCCATCGAGGCGATCAAGGACAACAAGTCGGCCTACCTGATGGCGGTCGGCGGCGCGGCCTACCTGGTGTCGAAGGCGATCAAGGCAGCGAAGGTCGTCGGCTTCGCCGACCTTGGCATGGAAGCGATCTACGAATTCACCGTGCAGGACATGCCGGTGACGGTCGCCGTCGACGCCAACGGCACCAGCGTGCACAACACGGGGCCGATGGAGTGGCAGGCCCGGATCGGCAAAATCCCGGTCTCGGTGGCCTGAGCGCGCTCACCCGCGCGCAAGCGCGCCTGAGTGCGATCACGCGCTCAGGCGCGTCCACGCCGCCGGCGGCGACCAGTTCGCCGCCCAGGCTGGGACTTCGGCTGCCGGCATCGGGCGCGCAATGCCATAGCCTTGTGCCACTTCGCAGCCAAGCTGCAGTAGCCGGGTGCCCTGCTCGACCGACTCCACGCCCTCTGCGATCACCTCGCGACGGAACGCGTCGGCCAGGCCCATGATCGCCTTCAGGATGGCGAGGTCCTCGACGTCGTCGAGCATGCCGCGCACGAAGAGCTGGTCGATCTTCAACCGTGCCGCCGGTAGCCGCTTAAGGTAGGCGAGCGACGAATATCCGGTGCCGAAATCGTCGAGCGCGAAGGACACGCCGATTTGCGCGCACGCCTCGACGATGCGCGCGACCTGCGCCATGCTCTCCAGCGCGCTGGCCTCCAGCACCTCCAGTTCCAGCCCGCCCGGCCCAACCTCGGGATGGCGCGCCAATGCGGACTGCAGCCGCAGCATGAAGTCCGCCGACTGCAGGTGGCGCGCACCGACATTTACGCTCACCGGCAGATGCACGCCGGCACGCTTCCACGCGGCGACCTGCGCCAGGGCACGGTCGATCACCCAGTCGCCGATCTCGACAGCCAATGGATGATCGGCCACCACCGGGAGGAAGGCCGCAGGCTCGAGTTCGCCCATCTGCGGGTGCCGCCAGCGGATCAAGGCCTCCATCCCCACCACCTCACCGCTGCGCATATTCACCTTCGGCTGGTAGAGCAGGCCGAACTCGCCGCAGCGCAGCGCTCGGCGGATGTTCGCCAGCGTCTGGTGGCGGCCGCGCTGGGAGCGGTCGTGCGCGGTGTCGAAGATGTGATGACGGTTCTTGCCCGCGAGCTTGGCCTGATACATCGCGAGATCGGCCTGGCGCAGCAACTGCTCGGCATCGAGCTCCTCGGGCTGGGGATAGAGTGTCAGGCCGATGCTGGCCGAGACCCTGACCTCGCGCCCGGCGATCGTCACCGATTGCGCCACCGCGTTGAGCAGGCGCTGAGTCAGCAGCACGCAGGAATCGACATCGGGCAGATCGAGCAGCACCGCGACGAACTCGTCGCCGCCCAGGCGCGCGATGCTGTCGCCTTCACGCAGCGCCGCCTTCATGCGCGCTGCAACCACCACCAGCAACTGGTCGCCTGCCTGATGACCCAGTGTGTCGTTGATCGCCTTGAAGCCGTCGAGGTCGATCCACGCGAGCGCGAGCTGCTGCCCGCGCCGGCGCGCCTGCGCCATGCCGCGCTGCATGCGGTCGTTGAGGAGCACGCGGTTGGGCAGTCCGGTGAGCGCGTCATAGTGCGCGATGTACTCCAGGCGGGACTCATGCTCCTTCTGCCTGGTGATGTCGTTCAAGGTTCCGGACATGCCCGCGCGCTTGCCGTGCGCATCGAGGATCGGCCTCGCACTCAGCTCCAGCCAGCGAAAACCACCACCGCTGCAGCGGTAGCGTGCCGCATGCGCAGCCGTCTCGATCTCCCCGCTCAGAACCTGATCGAACGTCTCGCCATGCTGCTCGCGGTCGTCCGGATGCACGTAGCTCAGGAAGGGGCGCCCCAGACTGTCCTCGAGCCGGTGGCCGGTGATCGTGGCCCACGAGTTGTTGAGGAACAACCACCGCCCCTGAGCATCGAGCTGGAAGATCACCTCCTTCACGCTCTCCACCACCGAACGATAGCGCGCCTCGCTCGCCAGCAAGCCGTCGAGCGCGCGCTTGCGCTCGAGCACGCCGGTGAATGCGTTGCCGACGAGGGTCAGCAGCGTGCGATCCTCGTCCGACCAGGTACGCTGCCGGCGCACCGCGTCGAGGCCGATGAAGCCGAGCAGACGCCCGCTCGCCACCATCGGCGCCGCAAGAACGGACTGGATGGACTGCGAACGGAGCAGCCTGCGGTCCGCATCGGCCTCGGCGGGCAACTCCTCGACGCACGGAAAATCCACCATCGCAAACCGCTTGATCGTGCGCAGGAAGAGCGGTGCTTCGTCGAGCGGCACGCCCTGCAGATGCGCTCTCTGCGGCGCGATCCCCTCTTCGCACCACTCGTGGGTGTTGTCGAACGCCCCTTCGTCGTGCGAGCTCTGGAACACGAAGGCGCGGTCGGCGTTTGCGAAGCGGCCAAGCTCACCAAGCGCGCGATCGAGATGCTGATCGAGTTCGGCGGGCGGCGCCAGGATCAAGCCGGAAGAGATCTGCGCAACCACCCGCTCGAAAGCGATGCGCCCGGTCAGCACGCGTTCGACGCGTTCGCGCAGCAGTTCGGCGGCGACACGATCGTCGAAGATGTCCAGCAGCATCCGCACCGTCGCCTCGTCATCGAACGGCTGCCGGCGCAACACGACGATGAGTCCGAGGACCTCGCCGTCACGATCGAACAGCGGCATCCCCGCATAGGCTTCAATGCCCTCCGTGACGAGCACCGTGTCGCGCGGAAAGCGCCGACTCACGTCACGCGCATGGATGCAGGCACCGTCAAGGATGGTGCCCTCGCACGGCGACCCGGCGAGCGCATAACTCGAGGGCCGGAGCGCCCGACCGTCTTTCCAGCCCGCACGCACCTCGACGCGCACGCCGTCGGCCGCAAGTTGTCCGATGAAGGCCCAGTCGAGTTCCAGCGCCTCCACGAGATGGCGACACACCGCCTCATGGAACGCCTCACCGGAGAGCCGTGCATAGCGCGCCGCCAGCGCATCGAGCGCAAGATGGGCGGCCACACCGCGCAGAGGCAACGGTGCAGGTGGCGATTGGGGCTGAGGCGCTTGCGCCTCGGCCGGCCGGGCGCCAGGGACCTCCGGCAATTCAATCCTGACACTGGACATCGTACGAACCCGATCCCACGAGAGCCTCAAGCCGGCATCTTAATGGCAAGCGCTCCCGCATGGCATTCCCGTAACGCATGGATGCACAAAAAAGCGCCGACCACGGGGGTCGGCGCCTTCATGCGGGTGAGCCGCAGGTCGAATCCGGTGCGCGCTCAGTGCGCGCGATGTGCGGCGAGCTTGAGCCAAGTGTCGACTACTGTATCCGGGTTCAACGAGATCGTCTGAATGCCCTCGTCCATCAGCCACTCGGCCAGGTCGGGGTGGTCCGACGGGCCCTGACCGCAGATGCCCACGTACTTGCCGAGCCTGTTCGCCGCCTGGATCGACATCGACAGCAACAGCTTGACCGCCGGATCGCGCTCGTCGAAGGCATGTGCCACCAGGCCGGAGTCGCGGTCGAGGCCCAGGGTGAGCTGGGTAAGGTCGTTCGAGCCGATCGAGAAGCCGTCGAAGTGCTCGAGGAACTGCTCGGCCAGGATCGCGTTCGACGGGATCTCGCACATCATGATCAGCTTGAGGTCGTTCGTGCCGCGTTTGAGACCGTGCTCGGCGAGCAGTTCCACCACGCCCTTGGCCTCTTCGACGTTGCGCACAAAGGGGATCATGATCTGAACGTTGGTCAGGCCGAGCTCGTTCCTCACCTTCTTCATCGCCGCCACTTCCATCTCGAAGCAGTCGCGGAAGCTGTGGGCGATGTAGCGCGAGGCACCCCGGAAGCCGAGCATCGGGTTCTCTTCTTCCGGCTCGTAGATCTCGCCGCCAAGCAGCTTGCGGTACTCGTTCGACTTGAAGTCGGACATGCGCACGATCACGGGCTTCGGGTAGAAGGCCGCGGCGATGGTGGCCACGCCCTCGACCAGCTTCTCGATGAAGAACTGCTTGGGCGTCGCGTAGCCACGCGACCGGCGGTGGATCTCGTCACGCAGGCTCGCCGGCACCTGGCCGACGTCGAGGATGGCCTTGGGGTGGATGCCGATCATGTTGTTGATGACGAACTCCAGGCGCGCCAGGCCGACGCCGGCGTTGGGGATCTGCGCGAACTCGAAGGCGAGCTCCGGGTTGCCCACGTTCATCATGATCTTCACCGGAATCTCGGGCAGGTTGCCCATGTCGGTGGTGATGATCTCGAACTCCAGCTTGCCGCGATAGACGTAACCGGTGTCGCCCTCGGCACACGACACCGTGACCGACTCGCCCTCGTGCAGCACGTCGGTGGCGTTGCCGCAGCCGACGATCGCCGGGATGCCGAGCTCGCGCGCGATGATCGCGGCGTGGCAGGTGCGGCCGCCGCGGTTGGTGACGATCGCGCTCGCACGCTTCATCACCGGCTCCCAGTTGGGGTCGGTCATGTCGGTGACGAGGATGTCACCGGCCTGCACGCGGTTCATCTCGGAAGCGTCGCCGACGATGCGCACCACGCCGGCGCCGATCTTCTGGCCGATCGCGCGGCCGTGGGTGAGCGCCTTGCCGTACTGCTTGAGGCGGTACTTCTCCATCACCAGGCCGCTGTCCTGGCTCTTCACGGTCTCGGGACGCGCCTGCAGGATGTAGAGCTTGCCGTCGACGCCGTCCTTGCCCCACTCGATGTCCATCGGGCGACCATAGTGCTTCTCGATGATCACCGCGTAGCGGGCGAGCTCGAGCACGTCCTCGTCGGTGAGCGAGAAGCGGTTGCGGTCGGCCTCGGGCACATCGACCGTGCGCACCGACTTGCCGGCGACGGCCTTGTCGGTGAACACCATCTTGATCAGCTTGGAGCCGAGGTTGCGGCGGATCACCGCCGGCTTGCCCAGCGCCAGGGTGGGCTTGTGCACGTAAAACTCGTCCGGGTTCACCGCGCCCTGCACCACGGTTTCGCCGAGGCCGTAGGAGGCGGTGATGAACACCACCTGGTCAAAGCCCGACTCGGTGTCGATCGAGAACATCACGCCCGATGCGCCCGAATCGGAGCGCACCATGCGCTGCACGCCGGCCGACAGCGCGACGTCGGCATGGGCGAAGTTCTTGTGAACGCGGTAAGCGATCGCGCGGTCGTTGTAAAGCGAGGCGAACACTTCCTTCATGGCGTGCAGGATGTTCTCGTAGCCGTGGATGTTGAGGAAGGTTTCCTGCTGGCCGGCGAAGGACGCATCCGGGAGGTCTTCGGCGGTGGCCGACGAGCGCACCGCGAAGCTGCCCCCGCCTTCGGCGGTGATGGCCTCGTAGGCGGCCTTGATCTCGGTCTCGAGCTTGGCCGGGAAAGGCAGCTCGATGATCCAGTCGCGGATCTGCGCGCCGGTCTTCGCCAGTGCATCGACGTCGTCGACGTCGAGCGCGTCGAGCGCCGCGTTGATGCGGTCGGCAAGGCCATCGTGGGCGAGGAACTCGCGATAAGCATCCGCCGTGGTCGCAAAGCCGCCCGGGACACGCACGCTGGAGGGCAACTGGCTGATCATCTCGCCGAGCGAGGCGTTCTTGCCACCCACGATTTCGACATCGGACATGCGCAGTTCGTTGAAGGGGATCACGTAGCGTGTCATGTGTGGCTTCCGCAAATGTTGGAGAGAAAGCAAAATACCGGAAGCCGCAGTCTACGATTTTTTGTGCTGTGCTGCATCACAGGGTTTGCCCCAATATTCACCGGGCCCTTCCCCGCGGAGGGGCCGCAAGGTCAGCAATCATGAACGACAACGCCCGCCGCACCGTCTTCTTCGTCTCGGACGGCACCGGCATCACCGCCGAAACCCTTGGCCACAGCCTGTTGGCGCAATTTCCCGAGGCCCACTTCCGGCAGGTCCGCGCCCCCTTCATCGACGACATCGACAAGGCGATCGACTGCGCGGCGCAGATCCGCGATGCAGCGATAGAGGACGGGGTGCGCCCGATCGTGTTCAGCACGCTGGTCAACCAGGCCACCGTTGATGCACTGCACAAATCCGACGCGCTGTTCCTCGACCTGTTCGAGCGCTTCATCGGCCCGCTCGAGACCGAACTCGGCCAACGCTCCACGCACGCGGTCGGCCGCTTCCACGGCATCGCCGACAGCCTCAACTACAAATACCGCATCGAGGCGATCAACTTCGCCATGGCCCACGATGACGGCATCTCGAGCGACGGCGAACTGGCCGAGGCCGACGTGATCCTGGTCGGCGTGTCGCGCTCGGGCAAGACACCCACCAGCCTTTACCTGGCCATGCAGTTCGGTGTCAAGGCGGCCAACTACCCGCTGATTCCCGAAGATTTCGAACGCAACAAGCTGCCGGGCGAACTGCACAAGTACCGCGCCAAGCTGTTCGGGCTCACCATCGCGCCCGAGCGGCTGTCGCAGATCCGTCAGGAACGCCGCCCCAACAGCCGCTACGCCTCGCTGGAAAACTGCCGCTACGAAATCGACGCAGCGCACAAGTTGATGCGGCGCGAGAACATCCGCTGCCTCGACTCCACCACGAAGTCGATCGAGGAGATCTCCGCCACCATCCTGCAGACCATCCGCGTCGACCGGCCCGGTTTCTGACGCCCCGTGGTCGCGGCGGGCGCAAAGACCGCACTCGGCTAGAATACGGGGTCATGCACATGGTCAGCGGCGATCCGCCCGGTAACCGCAACAGGAAACAACGATGAAAAGAACGCGCCTCAAGCGCCGCGGCGGCCTCGGCCGCATTGCCGAACAACTCGTCTGGCTCGCGGGCGGCCTCGCCCAGTCCGGTAGCCGCATCGAAGACAGCTACTGGGAAGCCCGACTCGCCCGCGTGATCGACGAGACCGTGGCCGACAACGATGAAGAAGTGCTCAACGCCGCGCTCGACCACCTGTACAGCGCCGACCCGAGCGCCTACGACAACCTCGCTGACAACATCGAAGCGCGCGCCGAATGCGCGGCGGGCGCATTGCCTGAACACGACGTGGTGCTGATCGCGGCCCCGGTGCTGGCCTGGTCGCGCTACCGCATCCCGGCCACCACGGTGCCCCCCGCGGTGCTGGCCAACCTGCGCGTCCACCTGCAGGCACACGTGCTCGCCAAAGGCGCGAACCTGTCGGTCGCCGACTTCCTGTTCAGCCCTGATCAGCTGCCTCAGGGCTACTGTGCCACCGCCGAGTTCGCCAAGCTCATCTGTGCCGCAGCGGCGCAGAATCAGGACCTCCACATCGACACCGAGGGCATGCCCGAAACCGCGCAGTTCCTCTCCGACACGCGCTACCTGCTCGCCGCGGTGGCCGTGCCGCGGGGTGCCGCCCTGTTCCGCTGGCAGGAAACCGACGGCACCCGTGATGGCGCGCTCGAGCAATGGCGTGCCCAGGGTGGCGCCTGCCTGGCCCCGCTGCTGCCTGGCTGTGCGGTCGACCTCGTCCTGCCCGACTCCTACTTCGCCGCCAGCCGTGCCGCCGACAAGGACAGCCGCCCCTACTCGGTGCGCGCCTCGGTGGCCTACCTGGCCACCACGCTCGAGACCCCCGCCGCCAGCCTGCGCGCAGTCATCGCGCCCTTCTGGGAACGCAACCTCGAGGAGTACCGCATCGGCTTCACCGCACGCGCCAGCGATGCCGTGGTCCATGGCGTGGTGTGGCCGCTGCTGGGCGCCGAAGACGAAACCACCGACTGTGTGGCGCAGATCGAAACCGTGCTGCGCGAATCCGGTCTCACCGACATCGTGGCGATCGAGCACCATTACCCGCTCGAGTATTGCGACGACTGTGGCGCCCCGCTCTACCCGTCCCCCGAAGGCGAAGTGGTGCACGCCGAAATGCCCGAGGAACAGGGCGCACAGACGCCGCGCCATCTGCACTGAGCGCTCGCCACTAATCCGTCGCGAGTAATGGATCCGCCGACGGGCACCGAGGAGCACCGCGCATGAGCCGCAAGATCGACAAACCCGACGCCGAATGGCGCCACCAGCTCACCGAGCTGCAATACCGCGTTACCCGCGAGAAAGGCACCGAGCGCGCCTTCACCGGCGAGTACTGGGACGTCTGGGACAAAGGCGCCTACAATTGCGTCTGTTGCGGCGCCACGCTGTTCCGTTCCGAACACAAGTTCGACGCCGGCTGCGGCTGGCCGAGCTTCTGGTCCGCCGCGGAGCCCGACAACGTCGACAGCACGGTCGACCGTAGCCACTTCATGGTCCGCACCGAAGTACTCTGCCACCAGTGCGGCGCCCACCTCGGCCACGTCTTCGAGGACGGCCCGCAGCCGACCGGCCTGCGCTACTGCATCAACTCGGCGTCGGTACGGCTGGAGAAGGACGAGACGTAAGGTTCGCGGCCTGCGTCGCCGTCGCAGGAGCCCGCGCACTTCCGGAGCCGCGCCCTGGCGCAACGCAAGTCGCGATCGGCGTTTCATCTCTCATCACGAAAAAAACCCGCGCCAGCCTTTCGGCCGCGCGGGTTCCTGACGGGCGGAAGCTACGCTTACACGCGTTCCCACACCGTGGTGATGCCCTGGCCACCGCCGATACACATGGTGGCGACGCCGTAACGGCCATTCACGCGGATCAGCTCGTGCAGCAGCTTGGTGATGATCACCGAGCCGGTCGCGCCCACCGGGTGACCCAGGGAGATGGCGCCACCGTTCGGGTTGACCTTGGCGGTGTCGAGACCGAGGCCGCGGTTCACCGTGATCGACTGCGCCGCGAAGGCTTCGTTGGACTCGATCACGTCGATCTGGTCCAGCTTCAGGCCGGCGCGCTGCAGCGCGAGCTTGGTGGCGGGGATCGGGCCTTCGCCCATCACGTCGTTGGGCACGCCGGCGATCGCATACGACACCAGGCGGGCGATCGGCTTGTGGCCACCGGCGGCAGCCTTGGCAGCGTCGGCCAGTACCAGGAAGGCAGCAGCGTCGTTGATGCCCGAGGCGTTGCCGGCGGTCACCGAACCGTCTTTCTTGAAGGCCGGCTTCATCTTGCCCAGCGCTTCCATGGTGGTCATGCGCGGATGCTCGTCGGTGTCGAACACCACGGTGCCCTTGCGGGTCTCGAAGCTGATCGGGACGATCTGGCCCTTGAAGCGGCCCTCGGCGATCGCCGCGGCGGCGCGCTTCTGCGATTCGAGCGCAAACGCATCCTGCTCTTCACGGGTGATGCCATGCTTGGAGCACAGGTTCTCGGCGGTGATGCCCATGTGGCCGACACCGAACGGGTCGGTCAGCACGGCGACCATCGAGTCGATCGCCTTCGTGTCGCCCATGCGCGCGCCGTTGCGCAGCGCCGGCATCAGGTAGGCACCGCGCGACATGACCTCGACGCCGCCGCCGATGGCGAAGTCGGCATCGCCCAGCATGATGGACTGCGCCGAGCTGATGATGGCCTGCTGCGCCGAGCCGCACAGACGGCTGACCTGGAAGGCGACGGAATCCATCGCCATGCCGGCGTTGATCGTGGCGACACGCGACACGTAGGCATAGCGGGAATCGGTCGGAATGCAGTGGCCGACGGCCGCAAACGACACCGCCTTCGGATCCACGCCGGCGCGCGCGATCGCCTCCTTGATGACCACCGCGCCGAGATCCGACGGCTCCATGTCCTTCAGCGAGCCACCAAAACCGCCCACGGCGGAACGAACAGCACTCAGAACGACGACTTCACGATTTGCCATAACCCACTCCCTTGTTGAAATAAAACGCGTCACCGCCCCGCCCAGCCCGCAGAAGCGAGCAGGACAAGCAGGAACAGACACACGAGCAGTGCCCGCCAGAGCAGGCCTACCGTGCTTTGCATGTGTTCGACGCCCGCCTCGGCGCCCAGCCCCATCTCGGGCCGGTCGACAACCACGCCGGACTCACGAATCGACATGCCGAGCCGCACACCCAGGGCGCCGCCACCACTCGCGATCAGTATAGCCGACGACCTGTCGGTCCAAAGCACCGCCTGAGAGCGCCAACAATACATCGCGTCTTCAAAGTTGCCCATTATCGAAAACACTGACGCGGTGATCCGCACCGGCAGCCATTCGATCGCCTCCATGGCACGCTGCGCGAAGCGACCGAACGCTGCGTTCTCGGGGGCGCGCCGACCACCCCATTGTTGCGCCAGCTCGCGGGCGACGCGATACATCACCGCACCGCTCGGCCCGGGCAGCAGCACGAACCAGAACACCACGCCGAACAGACTGCGATGGGACGCTACCAGCCCCTGCTCGATCGCCAGGCGTGCCACCTCGCTCGGCGAGGCGTCGTCGTAGCGCGCCCCCCGCCATTGTCCGAGCAGAATGCGCGCCCGCTCCGGCTCGCCGAGGCGCAGTGCCACGTGAATATCGGAAAAAAGCCCGCTGTCGTGACGAAAGCCCATGCACACGTACAGCACGACCACGTTGAACACGAAGGCGAGCACCGGCAGCGTCTCCCACAGCAGCCAGTAGCCGATCGCCGCCGCAAGCGTGACGGGGAGCACCACGATCACCCAGGCGATGCGCCCGCGCGCGCCCGCGCCGTCGTCGAAGCGGCGCCCGATGCCCGCCACGAGACCGCGCAGCACGCGCATCGCCAGCCCCTGCGCCGGGAGCGGCCGCAACTGTTCGAGAAGCAGCGCCAGGATCAGCGACAGGAGCGTCATGCGGACACGGCCTTGCAGACGCGCATTGCATCGACCTGGAAACTGGATTCATCGGGCATTCAAGATACCACAGGCGTCTGAGCACGCATGCTGCCGGGCTGCTCAACGCTCGTCGTCGAGCAGCCGGTACAAGGACATGATGATCCCCGCGGTCGCGCCCCAGATGAAGTAGCCGTGATACGGCATCGCATGAAAACGGCGCAGGCGCCCCTCGTGCATGATGCTGTGCTCTTGATGATTGCGCGCATCGAGGAAGTGCGCAAGCGGCACCTCGAAGGCCTCCGCGACTTCGAAGGCATCGAGCCGCAGGTCGAAGGGCGGACGGACCAGGCCGACCACCGGGGTGACGCGAAAGCCGGTGCCGGTCAGGTAGTCGGGCAGCGCGCCGATCAGCTCCACGTGACGGCTGGCGAGACCGATCTCCTCCTCGGTCTCGCGCAGCGCGGTGTGCACCGCCGAGCGGTCGTCGGCCTCGACCCTGCCGCCCGGAAAGCTGATCTGGCCGGGATGATGATGCAGGTGGTCGGTGCGCCGGGTAAGCAGCACCGACGGCGCCTCGTCACGCAGCACCAGCGGCACCAGCACCGCAGCAGGCGTGGGCGGACGCGACGGCGCGAGATCCTTGGCATCGCCGTTGAACTCGTCGCTCACACGCGTCGAGGCCTTCGCCAGCCGAGTGCGGATGTGTTCGATGTGCGCGAACGCGTTGCGCGCGGATTCGTGATCC
This sequence comes from Thauera sp., assembly GCA_040275625.1. Taxonomy (GTDB): domain Bacteria; phylum Pseudomonadota; class Gammaproteobacteria; order Burkholderiales; family Rhodocyclaceae; genus Thauera. Next base: position 24,171 of record JBEOKH010000618.1, read on the forward strand.
ACCTGAGTCCTCAGTATCGTCTCTTGAGCAGCAGCCTGTCGCCGTCGCGGCGCCAGTCCATGCGGTTCATGAAGCTCATGCCCAGCAGCACCACCGGCAGGTCGGTTTCGTGCACCGCGGCGTCCACACCGAGCACGCGGACGCCTTCAAGCTCCAGCGAATCCAGCCTCACCTTCCAGATCTTCGCCATGCCGTTGGCGGTGGCGCTCTGCCCCACCGCGCCCGCCCGGTAGTCGATTCCCAGGCGCAAGGCATCGCTGCGCCCGATCGCCACGAAGGTGGCGCCCGTATCGACCAGTGCGTTGACGGTGACGCCGTTGATGCGCGCGCCGGTGAAGAAGTGTCCCCCACCGTCGGCTTGCAGACTCACTTCTTCGGCGACGGTTCCCGCCGAGCTGGCGACCTGCTCGCCGAGACGCGCAACAAACACGCGCCCCTCGTGCTCGAGCGTGGCCGAATCGGCGCCGACCGCGCGCACCACGATGCCCTCACGCGTGCGTCCGCCGACCCTGACCGTCTGCGGGGCCCCGCCATCCACCACCAGCACCCGACCCACGCCAGGTTCCTCTAATATCTTGCGCACCAGGGCGTTGTCCTCAAAGATCTTGAGGGTGACGATGGGGCCAGAGAACTGGATTTCGCCGCCATAATCGCCAAATACCGGCTCGGCGATTTGCAAACGATCAGAAAATTCGTTGCACAGATCGAAAAATTCATCGCACAGATCAGTGGTCTTGAAGTCCATGGAGGCTATTCTCGCGGCTGGGGACAGGGATCAGTGGAGT
>JBEOKH010000619.1:0-4233 GCA_040275625.1 Thauera sp.
CCGAGGCCGTCATCTGGCCGGGCGAACCTGCCGGCGGCAGCGAGCTGCGGCTGACGGAGCCCGCCGGCGCCGCCTCGATGGGAGCCGCCGCGACCGCGCCGCCGGGATAAGGCTGCGAACCGGCGGGGCGGATGATCTCCCGCTGGTTGGGGGTCGAAGCCGTGAAGAAATTGTCGATCCCGCCGAACCGGGTCGAGCTGCAACCGGCGGCCATCCCCGCCAGAACCAGCACCGCCGCGCCGCGCGAGAGATTGCGACCGTTACGCCTGAGAACGCTCAACTGCATGGCACTGAACCCGCATACCCTTTACAGACAAGCGGAATTAAAGCGCGTTAATGTTACTCGTCGGTTAAGCCGCGGCGTTTGAATCGAACTTTATTCACCGGGCGGTAACGGGCATCCGCGTCACGCCTTCACAGGACCTGCGGAAGGCCCGCCTGCAGCGCCTGAAGCCGCACGTGTCCGATCTCCTCGCGCTCGAAGCGGCTGCCCACCTTGGTGAGGCGCACCAGCACCTGCTCGCTTTCGGCCCCGCCGACCGGCAGGATCACCGTGCCGCCGCTGGAAAGCTGATCGACGAACTGGCGCGGCAGCGCCTCGAACGCACCCCACACCACGATCCGGTCGAACGGCCCCTCGCCCGGAAGCCCGTTGAGCCCGTCGGCGTGGCGCACGGAGACGTTGGAGATGGCGAGGTCCTCGTAGCGCTGCCGGGCGAGCGCCGACAATGTCTTGAAACGCTCGACCGTGATGACGCGCGAGGCCAGGCGCGCCATGACGGCGGCGGTGTAGCCGGAGCCCGTGCCGATCTCCAGGACGCGGTGGCCGGGCTCGATCGCCAGCGCCGAGATGATCTGCGCCTGGAGGTCTGCCCCTTCCATCGCCTCGCCGCACTCGATGGGGATCATGCCCTCGGCCCAGGCCACGGCCTGCCATTGCGCCGGCACGAAATGCCGGCGCGGCGTCGCCTCGAAGGCGGCCACCAGGCTCTTGCCGACAATGCCCTTGCCGCGCAGCCTGAGCAGGAGGGCGGCGAAACCCTGCCGGTCGCTTTCGTCCGACACGGTCGTCGCCATGCCCATCATCCCAGCGCCTCCGCCACCCGGCCGCGTATTTCATGCGCGGTCAGGTCCAGATGCAAGGGCGTCACCGAGACGAAATCGTTGCGCACGGCGTGGATGTCGGTGCCCTCGACGAGGTCGAGCGTCTCGCGCTTGAAGCGGAGCCAGTAGTACGGCACCCCGCGCCCGTCCGTGCGCTGGTCGATCCACATGCCGTGCGCGACCTTGCCCTGGGCGGTGACGCGCCGTCCCTTCACCTCCTTCGGGCGGCAGGCGGGGAAGTTGACGTTGAGGAAAACCCCGGCCGGCAGGTCGACGCCGATCAGCCTGTCGACCAGCGAGGGCCCGAGTTCCTCTGCCGTCGACCAGGGCACGATGCGCTTCCCGTCCTCGTCCTGGCGAAAACTCTGGCTGAGCGCGATGGCGCGCACGCCGAGCAGCGTGCCTTCCATGGCCGCCGCGATGGTGCCCGAATAGGTGACGTCGTCGGCGATGTTGGAGCCCGAATTCACCCCGGACAGGATGAGGTCCGGCATCGCCGGCATCACCTGCTTGGCGCCCATGATGACGCAGTCGGTCGGCGTGCCGCGCACCGCGAAGCGCCGCTCGCCGATCTCGCGCAGCCTGAGCGGCTCAGACAGCGACAGCGAATGCGCGAAGCCTGACTGGTCCGTTTCCGGCGCCACCACCCACACCTCGTCGGACAGTGTCGAGGCGATGCGCTCCAGCACCTGCAACCCCTCGGCATGGATGCCGTCGTCGTTGGTGATGAGGATTCTCATGCGCCGATCCTCTCCAGCCCGCCCATATAGGGCCGCAAAACCTCGGGCACGGTCACGCTGCCGTCCTCGTTCTGATAGTTCTCGAGCACCGCGATCAGCGCCCGCCCGACCGCGACGCCCGAGCCGTTCAGCGTGTGCACGAAGCGCGTCTGCTTCTCTCCCGCCGGGCGGTAGCGCGCATCCATGCGGCGCGCCTGGAAGTCGCCGCAGACCGAGCAGGAGGAGATTTCGCGATAGGCGTTCTGCCCCGGCAGCCACACCTCGATGTCATGCGTTTTTTGAGCGCCGAAGCCCATGTCGCCGGTGCACAGCACGACGGTGCGGAACGGCAGGCCGAGCCGCTTAAGCACCGCCTCGGAGCAGCCGGTCATCCGCTCGTGCTCGGCCTGCGAGCTTTCCGCGTCCGTGATGGACACCAGCTCGACCTTGTAGAACTGGTGCTGGCGCAGCATGCCGCGCGTGTCGCGCCCCGCGGAGCCCGCCTCGGAGCGGAAACACGGCGTGAGCGCCGTGAAGCGCAGCGGCAGTTTTTCGGCGGCGGTGATCTCCTCGCGCACGAGGTTGGTGAGCGGAACCTCCGAGGTGGGAATCAACCCAAGCCGCGCGCCCGCATGCGGGGTAAAGAACAGATCCTCCTCGAACTTCGGCAACTGGCCGGTGCCGTACAGCGCGTCGTCGCGCACCAGCAGCGGCACCTGCACTTCCGTATAGCCGTGCTCGGTCGTGTGCAGGTCGAGCATGAACTGACCGAGCGCGCGCTCCAGCCGGGCCAACTGGCCCTTCAGCACCGTGAACCGCGCGCCCGACAGCCTTGCGGCGCGCTCGAAATCCATCAGCCCGGCAAGCCCGGCGATCTCGAAATGTTCCTTCGCCCAGTTGGGGCGCACGGGCACGCGCCCGACCTTGCGGAGCTCGACATTGTCGCTCTCGTCGCGCCCTTCCGGCACGTCGTCCAGCGGCACGTTGGGCAGCACCGCCAGCGCCTCTTCCAGCGCCTTGTCCAGGGTGCGCTCGATGGCCTCCGCCTCGGACAGAAAGACCTTGATCTCGTTGACCTCCAGCTTGAGCTCCTCGGCGCGCGTGGAATCGCCCGCCCGCATGGCGTTGCCGATCTCCTTGGAGGCCGCGTTGCGCCGCTCCTGCTTGACCTGCAGCTTGCCGAGATGCGCTCGCCTCGCCTCGTCGCGGGCCACCACCTCCTCGACCGTCGACTGCGCCTGCCCGGACGACCAGCCGCGCCTGACCAGCGCCTCGGCGAGCTTGTCCGGGTTTTCGCGAATCCATTTTATGTCGAGCATGGCACGTCCCAAATCGCAGGCGCTGCCGGGGTAAACCGCATCCCCCCGAGGTGCAAGGGGATTGCGTTTAGATAGGCGAACCTGTCAGGCGGAGGGGACGTCGGGCGCGTCGCCGGGCGTCGGCTGCGCCGCCTCGGCCGCCTCGCGCTCCAGTTTTTCCTTGTCGCGCTTGCGCTCGATCATGCGCGCCGCCCAGATCGACACCTCGTAGAGAAGGATGGTGGGCACGGCCAGGCCGATCTGGCTCACCGGGTCGGGCGGGGTCAGCACCGCGGCGACGATGAAGGCGATGACGATGGCCCAGCGCCGCTTGTCGGCCAGCGCCTGCGAGGATAACAGCCCGACCCGCGCCATCAGCGTCGTCACCACCGGAAGCTGGAACACCAGCCCGAACGAGAAGATCAGCGTCATGATGAGGCTGAGATACTCGGACACCTTCGGCAGCAGTGAGATCTGCACCTCGCCGTCGCCGCCCGTCTGCTGCATGGCGAGGAAGAACCACATAACCATCGGCGTGAAGAAGAAATAGACCAGCGCCGCGCCCATCAGGAACAGGATCGGCGAGGCGATCAGGAACGGCAGGAAGGCGTTGCGCTCGTTGCGGTAGAGGCCGGGCGCGACGAACTTGTAGATCTGCGCGGCGATCAGCGGAAAGGCGATGACCAGCCCGCCGAACATGGCGAGCTTGATCTGGGTGAAGAAGAATTCCTGCGGCGCGGTGTAGATCAGCTCGACCTTGTTCGAGTTCAGCCCCGCCCAGGCCACCGCCCATTTGAACGGCACCACCAGCAGGTTGAACAGGTGCTTGGCGAAGAAGAAGCACACCAGGAAGGCGATGAAGAACCCGCCGATGGACCACATCAGCCGGGTGCGCAGCTCCATGAGGTGCTCGATCAGCGGCGCCGACGACTTCTCGACCTCGTCGTCCTCGGCGCTCACGCTTCGCCTCCGGTCTTCTTCCGCGGCGCGCGGGGCTTTTTCGCCGCGGCCGGCGTGGCCTTCGCCTTCACCGCCAGCGCGGCCTTGTTCTCAGGCTTGGCGCGTGCCGGCTGTCGCTTCGGCGCGGCCCGCTTCGGCTTCGCCGGCGCCGG
>JBEOKH010000620.1:0-7820 GCA_040275625.1 Thauera sp.
GCCGCGTCTCGTGACCTGAACGCCGGGGCCGTGCGCCCCCGCCGAGCCCGCCCCCCGCAACCCCCAGCCCCGCTCTACCTACCGATCCCCATCCTCGCCGCGGGGAAACGAACCCACTCGTCAACATCAACCATTACGCGCACCGCCGATTTAACACCAGACGCGCGTTGTTTCCCGGCGAATAGATCGGGCTAAGCCGACCCGAACTCATATCGCGTGCTGAATTCGTGGCGCGCCGCGTCAGCGACAGCGGCATACGCATCACTTGCCTCCAGCACGGCGAAATCTAACAATAACCTGACGTGAAGTGGCAGACGGGGTCGGGTCCTGCGGGGGGGGGGTGTATGCCTGCGGTCGGAGAAACGGGCGCGCTGCCCGTCGTGTTCATCAGCTACGCGCACGAGAGCGACGCGCTGCGGGCGGCGGTAAAGGTGCTGGCCGAGTGGCTCTCGGGACGTGGCTGCACTGTGCTCATCGATCACGCACACCGCTATCGGCCGCCTGAGGAAGGCTGGCAGGCGTGGATGTTGGGGTGCATCGATAAGGCCGATACTGTGCTCGTCGTGTGCACGCCGAAGCTCAGGGCCCGCTACGAAAAAAACGCGCCGCCAGACACGGGCCGCGGCGCGACCTACGAGGGCGCAATCGTCACGCAGCACATCTACGACCGGGCGATGCGCAATACGAAGTTCTTTCCGATTCTGCCGGACGGCGGAAACGTAGAGGATATTCCGTTGACGCTCCGGCCGTGGTCGAACGGCCACTGGTTTCCTTCCGGCAACCGGGGAATCCTGCATCTTGTTTGCGGTGAGATAGCGGAAGTCACTCCCCCCGACGAGCTAGGCAGTGGCGAACCACAGTGGCAGGCTAGGAATGGGCAGGAGGATGAGGCTGCCAAGTTGCTGGCTGAACCAGCTGCTGCGCAGTTTCTCGAAGCTGTTTGCAGCGACAGGCTCATTTCTGACAAGCTAGACACCCGATTAGGTGGAGCAGCAAAAGAGAAAGCGCAACGAGTTGCCCGTCTCTTCTCGCAAGCACCCTGCAATGAGCCGGCGGTCAGGGCTCTATTCGGTGTTGTCCATCGTGGGCTGAGTAACGTTCCTGCAGACGATCGCGCAGATGCATGGCGGGCTGCCAAGAAAGCTGCAACCGCGCTGTACTTCCTTGCAGCCGCCCGATTGATCAATCTTGCTAAACATCCTGAGGATGGCGATGACCCAGGCAGCCTGGACCCTCTTATCCCGCTGCCCAGCCCGGAAGATCCTGATATGGAGAGGCCGAGGTACGAGCGAATCATTGCAGCGATTATCGCAAATGCTCTGTTCGGCGGTAAACTGGAGTTTGAATCGAGCGACGACCTCGACCTTCCTGTTCCAACGTTCGTGTTTCACGTTCAGATGGCCGGCGCGCATGATCAGCCGGAAGTGAACTTCGAGCGGGCAGCCTATACGGCGGTTTGCCTGCGCGGGGCGAAGGGGGAAACAGCAGCGAGCCAACGGGACGGCCCGCTTACTGAGCCAGAGCGTGCGCATTTGAAAACTTTCCTGCGGAATCGGCGGGACTACGACGGTGAGACGGTCGCGCTGGTTCTGCGCGGTGCCAATTTGTCCGATCCGCTGCGTGCAGTTGTGAAGAAATGCTTCCGGGGAACCGTGGTACCTGTCCTCGTCCCGGACACGGCCGCGACGAGTGATCTTCTCGGCATGTCCGTGAGTGACCTCGAGGCGGAGATCAGGGACTTTTGGGCCAAAATCCGTCCGCGGGAAAGCGAGAACGCGCGCTCGTCGCAGCCCCGATTGCAGGGAGCAAGTAACATGACATCCAAAGACTCGGGGCCTCACTTTCACGGCCCGGTCAGCATTACTGGAGTTTCGACCTTCGGGTCGCAGTCTCCAGCTTCCAGAGATTATGCGAACGTAATCTATATTCAGCAGCAAGGTATCGACCAAGAAAATCTGAATCAGCTATTGAGTACACTGTTTACCGAGATCGGCAATATCAACTCAGAAGATGATCGGGATCGCTTACATGCTGATGCGGAGGCCCTCAAGGATAGGATCGTAGAGGCAAAAGGCCCCGACTCGGGAGCGCTGAAGAAAGTGTTTGACCGGATGGAGCGCGTGGCCAAACCGCTGGAGAACGGCTCCAAGATCGTAACAGCGCTGACATCACTCTATAAGCTCGTCGCAGCGCCGCTGGGACTTCCGGCATTACCATGACGGACTTTGGAGGCAATCCTTTTGCGGCGCTTGCACGGGCAATCGCATCTGCCGCAGATCCGGATCAGGCCAAGGAACGCCGAGCCCGTTCCCTACCTGCAACCAAGCGGTTTCCCAAGGCGGGGCACTGGTGGGACTGGCGGGAGATCGATGCGCTGACGTTCGCTTGGTCGGCGCGGCGCCCGCTCCTGGTGCGCGGCGAGGCCGGCTGCGGCAAGAGCCAGATCGCCCGGGCCGCCGCCGCTGCGCTCGGCGAGCAGGAACCGCTCGTCGAGGTCATTCACCCGCGGTTCGAGGCTCTCGATCTGCTCTACCGCGTCGACTCCATCGAGCGGCTGGCCGATGCCCAACTGCAGCGCCTGGACCCGACCAACTGGAAGTACGTCAAGGCGGGCGCGTTGTGGCAGGCGATGTATCAAGCGGAGAGGGGCGCGACGCCCGTCCTGCTGATTGACGAGATCGACAAGGCGGATGCGGACGTGCCAAACGCGCTCCTGGAAGTGCTCGGCAATCGCAGCTTCACCGTGCCGCCGCTCAAGAATATGCGCGTCAGCGCCGAAGAAGGCCGAATGCCGCTCGTGATCATCACCACCAACGAGGAGCGGGAGCTTCCTGCCGCCTTCGTACGACGCTGCGCCGTGCTCAACCTCAACCCCCCTTCCTCCGAGAAGAGCGACGAGCCATTCATCGAATGGCTGGTGCAGCGCGGCTTGGTGCACGAACTGCAGATCGACGTCGACGCGCGCCGCCATGCGGCCCGCCAGGTACTGGAGGACCGCAAGAAGGCGGAACGCAAGGGCTATCCCAAGGTCGGCCTCGCCGAATACATCGATCTCTTGACCGCTATTCAAGACTTGACCGAGAGCCTCGACGGCGATGAGCGGAAGCGGGCCCAGACGGATTGGCTTAACCGGCTAGGGGCGTACGGCCTCGTCAAGAACGCTGATCAACCGCAGGATCGCTTGCCCGTGGCGGAGGAAGCGAAGGAATCTCCCGATCTCGCCAAGCCTGCAGCCGTTGGCAGCGACGGCGGCTCTTGACCGGATTCCCGTCCCGTTCGAAGGCGACGACAGGGCGGGCCGACCTGTTGCGCCTGTTGGCAGTGGCGTCGCCGGCTTCGGTCACGCTTGATGCCGATGACACCGGCTGGTTCGGCTACGCGCTGAAGAGGGAGCAACAGCCGGAGCAACAGTCGCTCCCGGTCCCGACAGGAACCAGAGCCCCGCACCCGGCGGCACCTGCCCCGCCAGTCTGGCTATCCCAGCAGATGCCGTTCGCCTTCGTAGTTGTCCACCGGGAAAGCCAAGTGCCGCGCACCCTCGATGCAGTGGCAGAACGGGCGCTCGCCGAAGCGTCGCCGATCGAAGCCCAGGACGCGGAACCGCACGAGAAGCGCCCGCAGTTCCGCTTTGAGGACCTGGTGCCGATGGCACGCCTGCTGCCGGCGCTGCGCCGCGAACTCGGCAGTGTCGGCGAGGGGGCGCTGGACGTGGAGCGGCTGGCCCGCTGTATCGCCGACCACCGCCTTCCCCGCCGACTGCCGCGACGGCTGCATCGGCGCTGGCATCCGGAACTGGTGGTGCTTCTCGATTTCAGCGAGCGCTTGTGGCCTTACCAGGAGGATATGCATCGGCTGGCGGACCGGCTCTCGCTGCAGGCCGGCGGTCCGGCGCTGTCGCTCCGCTACATCGAGCACGGCCCGGGAGGCCTGTGGATCGATTGGCAACTCCGGCAGAAAATGCCGGTATGGGAAACTCCGCCCAGGCATCCCTGGCGCATGCCGTCCGCAGGCACGCCGCTCCTGATCGTCAGCGATCTGGGCCTGCTTGAAGGGCCGGACTCGTTGCGGGCGGCAGGCTGGCGGCACTTCGCCGAAAGCCTGCGCCGTGCGCGGGTACCGGCGTTGGCGCTGGCCCCACTTGGCGAGGGGCAATTGGACGCCTCGGTTCCCATCCCCGTTCTGCGCTGGAGCCCCGATGCGTCTATGCGCCCGATCCGCATCCGCACCGAAGCCTCCACGGACCAACCCGCCGGCCTCGACGATCTCCTGGCCATGGTCGCTGCTACCCGCCGGGTCGACCCGCCGTTGCTGCGGGCTTTCCGCACGCTCAACCCCCGGGCTCCGCTCAACGCCGGTCTCGAAGGGGCGGTATGGTGCCACAAGGACGTGGAGGCCTTCCGCTTCGCCACCATCAAGACGGAGAAGGCGAGAGATACACACCTTGCCCGCTTCACCGAGCGCCTACGGGACCTTCACACCGCGTTGGATGCCCGGCGCGCCGTGCACCACGCGCATCTCCGCCGCGCCATCAATCAGGAGGAGGCGCTGCTGTGGGCCGCGCACACGAATACTGTGCCAAGCGCGGCAGCCGCAGAGCGCATCCGTGAGGCGCGTGAGTTTCTCGCCAAGTTGATCAGGACTCTGGCAGAGCCAGCCGCCACCTCGTCGACCTCCGACTGGTGGCAGGTTGCGCAAGGTATCATCACTCGCGCCGATGCCAGAATGGCCGATCTCTGCCGGCAGGAACTGCACCACTTGTATGTCCCGCTGAAGGCAGCGGGGTTGCCCCCGCCGCGTTGGCTCGATGTCGCGATGCTGGCGAGCATTGAAGGATCGGACGGGCGATCGCAGCCGGGCTGGCTGGTGCAGGACGCGGCGGCCGGCGAGTTGCGATTACAGAGCGCGCCGGCCGGCCCGCGTCAGCTTGCCATGGGCGAAGCGCTTTCTCTCAAACCCGTCGGGTTGAAGCTGGAGATTGACGACGCTCCTCCTTCACTCCCGTTGGCCCGGGATCTACCCCTCGGAATCGCCCCGCTCACCAAGCCCGCGCAAATCCGCATTGAAACCGGCGGGGAACGTCTGCACGTGGCTGCCGTTCCTCGGCCGCGAGGCGCGCTCGGCTGGGGGTATAAGGACGGCGGACTGGAAGTACACAGTCCAGCGCTGGCGGGCCGGCAGGAGCGGTGGGCAGGCGACGCGCTACGGGTGAGCAGGCGGTTGGCTGACGGCTGGTGGGCCTTCGAGACGCCTGCGGCCAGGTTTGTTGCGGAACGGCCACCCTCGCTCGCCTTCGGCATCGATGCCGACTACGGCGTCTGGGCAGAGCTGTTCCTCGAGCCCCCCCACGCCTCGGCCACCCAGCGGTTCCGCTGGATCGAGCCGGGGAGCTTCCTCATGGGCTCGCCGGAGGACGAGCCGGGCAGGGATGACGACGAAGGGCCACGGCATCCGGTTACCATCACCCGCGGATTCTGGCTGGCCGACACGCCGTGCACGCAGGCGTTCTGGCAGGCGGTGATGGGCGACAACCCGAGCAACTTCAAGAGTTCCGACCGGCCGGTCGAGCAGGTGAGCTGGGACGATGTGCAGCGGTTCCTGGCGGCGCTGGAGGAGCACCTGCCCGGCTGCGGCGCCAGCCTGCCGACCGAAGCCGAGTGGGAGTATGCCTGCCGCGCCGGGTCGACCGGCGCGATCTACACGGGCGACATTGCGATCCTCGGCCAGAACAACGCGCCGGCGCTCGATCCGATCGCCTGGTACGGCGGCAACAGCGGCGTCGATCCTGATCTCGCTACCGGCTGGGACAGCGCCGACTGGCCGGAAAAGCAGTACCCGCACAGCCGCGCTGGGACGCATCCCGTTGCCCGGAAAGACCCGAACCCGTGGGGCCTCTACGACATGCTTGGCAATGTCTGGGAGTGGTGCGCCGACGGCAAGCGAGCCTACACCACCGAGCCGCAGATCGACCCTTTGGGCGAGCCCGGCGAGGGCGATGCGGCCCGCCGCGCCGTGCGCGGCGGTTCCTGGTTCGACTTCGCCGGGGGGGTCCGGTCCGCCTACCGCCTCGCGGCCCCCCCGGGCTCCGCCGACCTCATCCTGGGCTTTCGCTTGTCCCTGCGGTCCACCGAGCCGGGTCCGGTCGGGGGACGGCCCGGAGGGCCGGCCGAGCCAGCGCCCGGAGGGCGCGACCCAGCTTCGCCTCGGGACGAGGCGAAGCTGGGCGGATTATTTTCGCGGATCAAGCAACGGCTCGGGCGCACCGCGACGAAGTCCGCCCCGAAAAAGAAGCGTTGAGCATGGAGATGCACTTCTTCGCGATCCCCGCGCTGCATCCGGAAGAAGCTCAGAGCGAGCTGAACGCGTTCTGCGCCGCCCATCGCGTCGTCAGCATCGAGCGCCAGTTCGTCGCCGCGGGCGTCCAGTCTTACTGGGCGCTGTGCTTGGTCGTCGCCACCGGACCGGGCCCGCTGCCGTCCGCACTCAAGGTCGCCGATCGACGCTCCGCCGCCCGCACCACGTCCGCCGCGTCCCGGATCGACTATAAGGACGTGCTCAGCGAGGCCGAGTTCGCGCGCTTCGCCGCCTTGCGCGCCTGGCGCAAGACCGCCGCCGAAGCAGAGGGCATTCCGATCTACGCGGTGTTCACCAACGAACAGCTCGCCGAGATCGCCCGCCGGAACGTCGATACCCTGACCGCCCTCGGAGAGATCGACGGGATCGGCCCGGCGCGGCTCGAGCGTTACGGTGCGGCGGTGATCTCGGTCGTGCAGGCCACGCCCGCCGACGGCAAGGCGGACTGAGCGGCATGCAGCGCGACGCCATCTCCCTCGACGATCTGGCGCGCCGCGACAACCTCGTGCTCGCCACCTGGAAGGCCGCCCGCGGCAAGCACCATCGTCCTGCCGTCGCCCGCTTCCTCGCCGATCTCGATCCGCGGTTGGATGCCCTTGCCGCCGATATCCTCGAAGGTCGTGTTCCGAGCGGCCGGTTCCACCGCTTCGTCATTCATGATCCGAAGCGGCGCGTCATAACCGCAGTCTGCTTCGCCGATCGGGTCCTGCATCACGCCATTCTCAACCTCGCCACGCCGCGCTTCGAGCGCATGCTGGTCGACAGCAGCTTCGCCTGTAGGCCGGGCAAGGGCGTCCATGCGGCGATCGACGCCGTGCAGCGCAACCTGCGGCGCTGGCCGTGGTTAGTCCGCGTCGATGTCGATGGCTATTTCGCGTCGATCGATCACGAGCGGCTGAAGGAGTTGCTCGCGCGACGCTTCAAGGGAGCGGGGTTGCTTGCCCTTCTCGACCGGATCATCGACCGGGGCGCCGCGGACACGCCGGGACGCGGCCTGCCCATCGGCGCGCTCACCTCGCAGCACTTCGCCAACGCCTATCTCGATGTCGCCGATCGCATGCTTCTCTCCGATCCGGGGGTAACGGCCCACGTCCGCTACATGGACGACATCCTCTGGTGGGCCGCGAGCAAGGCGGCTGCCCTCGAGACGCTGGCGGCGTTTCGCGACTTCCTGTGTCGGGAACGCCGGCTTCGGCTGAAACCGGCCGCCCTCGTCGCCCGCTGCGAGCACGGCCTCGCCTTCTGTGGCTTTCGTGTCAGGCCGGGCGTCGTCCTCGCCAGCCGCCGCAAGCTCGCCCGCTACCGGGCTGGCCTCGGCCGCATCGAAGCGGCGCGCGCGGTCGGCTTGGCGACTGAGGCGGCGGAGCAGCGCGCCCACGACGGCCTGCTCGCGACCCTCGCCGCCACGCAGAGCCTGCACTTTCGCCGGCGATTGTGCGGCGCCCTGGATGACGAGGCGGGTCTGGACG
>JBEOKH010000621.1:0-6474 GCA_040275625.1 Thauera sp.
CCCACACTTATCGGTTGTTCAATTTTTTAAAGAACCGCCACTTCGCAGCAGCAGAGAAACGAGATTATGATCAGCTTTAAGCAAACCGTCAAGCACCCCGGAAATCTTTTTTTCAACCGCCCAGGCCAACACCCGAACAAAGACCCCCGAAACACCTGCCTCACCCCCCCTTCCAACGCCACCGAACTTCCGAAGAAGCCGCCGCAGCGCTGAAGAGGTCCGCATTATAGACACTCAAAATCCAACGTCAAGACCAAACACAATAAAAATACTGATCAACGCATGCAGGCAAACCAGCACTGCGACGCGCCCCTCTGGTGGTGAAGGCGGTGGGCGCGGAACTTGCCGAGATGCCGGTTGCGACAAGTCGCGCGGCGGTGCTATCTTCCCCGCGGCACGCGGGAGAGAACTCCACCTGGAGTAGCCGAAGGCGCAACCCCCGGAATCGCTCAGGCAAAAGGACCGCGTGTGCAGCAAGACTCTGGAGAGCGGTACGGGCGCATGGCGCCTGCGTACCCACCGAAGGGGCACCTCGCCGCAACGCGGCTACCTGCTTGTATATGTATGTGCAAGCAGGTAGTTGCCGGACGACGGGCAAATCTCTCAGGTACAAGGGACAGATGGGGCATGGACGGCTAAGGGCTGCAACCGCCCCAATTTTCGTTCATCCTGCCGGAGTGCCTTCGCGATGACCGTCGCCGCCAGACAGCCCCCCCTCCACAGCGCCCACCTTGCCGCTGGTGCGAGCATGGTCAACTTCGCCGGCTGGGACATGCCGGTCAACTACGGCTCGCAGATCGAGGAGCACCGCGCAGTGCGCGACGATGCTGGCATGTTCGACATCTCGCACATGCTCGCCCTTGATCTTGCTGGCCCGGACGCCACGACCTGGCTGCGCGGTCTGCTCGCCAACGACGTCTCCAAGCTCAAGGAAAGCGGCAAGTCGCTTTACTCCTGCATGCTCAATGAACGCGGCGGCGTCATCGACGACCTGATCGTCTATCGCTTCAGCGATGCCGACTACCGCATCGCGGTCAACGCCGGCACCGCCGACAAGGACGTCGCCTGGATGCGCCGGCATATTGCCGCCACCGGCGCCAATGTCACACTGCAGGCGCGCCGCGACCCGGCGATGATCGCCGTGAAGGGGCCACGCGCAATCGAGCGCGCCACCGCCCCCCGTGCCGAGGCAATGTGGAACGCGCTCGCCACCGCCAGCGCCAAGCCCTGCGGCTTGGGAGCACGCGACACCCTGCGCCTCGAAGCCGGCATGAACCGCTACGGCCAGGACATGGATGACGAAGTCTCGCCGCTGAACGCCGGCCTCTCATGGACGGTGGACAGGAAGAACGAGGCGGGCGACTTCGCCGGTCGCGCCGCACTCCAGGCAACTCCCGCCACCCGGCGCCCGCTCGGCCTGATCCACGAGGACAAAGGCGTGCTGCGCTCGCACATGACGGTCTTCACCGCCGCGGGCGAGGGCGAGACCATCAGTGGCAGCTTCTCGCCCAGCCCGGAGAAATCGATCGTCTGCGCCCGCCTGCCGCTCGCAACGCGGCCTGGCGAATCCGTCGAGGTCGACATCCGTGGCAAACGCCTGACAGCGCGCACGGTAAAGCTGCCATTCGTCCGCAACGGCAAGGCAATCGTCTGCCCCCCTCGCCGGCCCGAAATGGCCGGTATTTTCCGGGATCGCCAGCGCGACGTGCAGCCTGGACGCTCCCTGTCACGCCCACCCTCCCGATCGGAGAACACCATGAGCAAGGTCCCCAGCAACCTCAAGTACACCAAGTCCCATGAATGGGTGCGCGTCGAAGACGACGGCACGCTGACCATTGGCGTCACCGACCACGCCCAGGAAGCCCTCGGCGACATCGTCTTCCTCGAACTGCCTGAAGCTGGCCGCCAGCTCGCCGCCAGCGAGGCCTGCGCAGTGATCGAGTCGGTCAAGGCCGCCTCCGACATCTATGCGCCGGTCGCCGGTGAAGTGCTTGCCGCCAACCAGGACGCCATCGACGCCCCCGAGAGCGTCAACGCGGACGCTTACGCCAACTGGCTGTTCAAGCTCAAGCCCGCCGACGGCGACGCGGTCGCCGCGCTGATGGACGCCGCAGCCTACGAAACGGATATCGCCCAGGCCTGATCATGAGCGACGCCCTGCTTTCCTCCCCGCTCGCCAGCCTCGAGCAGCGCGACGCCTTCGTCCATCGCCACCTCGGCCCCAACGCCGGCGAGATCGCGCGCATGTGCGCCACGATCGGCGTAGCCGACGTCGATGGACTGATCGCGCAGACCGTCCCCACCGCCATCCGCCTCACCTCGCCGCTGCCGCTCGCCAGCGCGATGCCCGAGCATGCGGCGCTCGCCCGCCTGAAGGCCATCGCCGGTCGCAATGTGGTCAAGAGGTCCCTGGTCGGTCAAGGCTACTACGGCACTCACACGCCCGCGGTGATCCTGCGCAACGTGCTCGAGAACCCGGGCTGGTACACCGCGTACACGCCCTACCAGGCCGAGATCTCCCAAGGCCGCCTCGAAGCGCTCCTCAATTATCAGCAGATGGTGATCGACCTCACCGGCCTCGAACTCGCCAACGCCTCGCTGCTCGACGAAGCCACCGCCGCCGCCGAGGCGATGACAATGGCTCGCCGCGTGTCGAAGTCGAAGTCGAACGTGTTCTTCATCGACGAGGCCTGCTTCGCGCAGACCATCGAAGTGGTGCGCACGCGCGCGCACTACTTCGGCTACGAGCTCGTCTACGGCAAGGCCGCCGAGGCGGGGAGCCACGACTGCTTCGGCGCGCTGCTGCAATACCCGAACGCGCGCGGCGAGGTCGTCGACCTCAGCGCACCGATCGCCGAGCTCAAGGCCAGGGGCGCCGTGGTCGCGATCGCCAGCGACCTGATGGCGCTCGTGCTGCTGAAGAGCCCCGGTTCGCTGGGCGCCGACATCGCGCTCGGCTCGGCGCAGCGCTTCGGCGTGCCGATGGGCTTCGGCGGCCCGCACGCGGCGTTCTTCGCCACCCGAGAAAGCTACGTGCGCTCGATGCCCGGCCGCATCATCGGCGTCTCCAAGGACGCACGCGGCAAGACCGCGCTGCGCATGACCCTGCAGACCCGCGAACAGCACATCCGCCGCGAGAAGGCGAACTCCAACATCTGCACCTCGCAGGTGCTGCTCGCCAACATGTCCGGCTTTTACGCGGCGTATCACGGCCCGCAAGGCCTGCGCACGATCGCCGCGCGCATCCACCGCCTCGCCGCGGTGCTCGCCGCCGGTCTGCGCGAAGCCGGCTTCGGGCTCCACGACCGCCCCTTCTTCGACACCATCGAGGTGGAGGTCGGCGCGCGCGCACCATCCATCCTGCGTGCCGCCGAAGACGCCGGATTCAACCTGCGCAACGTCTCGGGCACCACGCTCGGCGTCGCCGTGGATGAAACCACCACCCGCGAAGACATCGCCACCGTGCTCGGCTGCTTCGGTGCCGCCGCCGACCTCAACGCACTGGATGCCCGCGTCGCAGCGACCGGCGGCGCACTGCCCGCCACCCTGCTGCGCACCGACGCCGTGCTCGCCCACCCGGTGTTCAACATGCACCACACCGAGCACGAGATGCTGCGCTATCTCAAGAAGCTGCAGAACCGCGACCTCGCGCTCGACCACTCGATGATCTCGCTCGGTTCGTGCACGATGAAGCTGAACGCCACCAGCGAGATGATCCCGATCACCTGGCCCGAGTTCGCCAACATGCACCCGTTCGCCCCCCGCGAGCAGGCCGCCGGCTACCTCGAGATGATCGAGGGCCTGGCCGACTACCTGCGCGCGATCACCGGCTTCCCGGCGATCAGCATGCAGCCGAACTCCGGCGCGCAGGGCGAATACGCCGGCCTGGTGGCGATCGCGCGCTACCACGCCAGCCGCGGCGAGGCCAACCGCAAGGTGTGCCTGATCCCGAAGTCCGCCCACGGCACCAACCCGGCGACCGCGCAGATGTGCAGCATGCAGGTGGTGGTGGTGGACTGCGACGACAACGGCAACGTGGACGTCGCCGACCTCAAGGTCAAAGCCGGGAAGCACGCGTCCGAGTTGGCCGCGCTCATGATCACCTACCCGTCGACCCACGGCGTGTTCGAAGAGTCGGTCCGCGAGATCTGCGAAATCGTCCATCAGCACGGCGGCCAGGTATACATGGACGGTGCCAACCTCAACGCCCAGGTAGGCCTGACCTCGCCGGCGACGATCGGTGCCGACGTGTCGCACATGAACCTGCACAAGACCTTCTGCATCCCGCACGGCGGCGGTGGTCCGGGCATGGGCCCGATCGGCCTGGCGGCGCACCTCGCGCCCTTCATGGCCGACCACGTGATCCAGCCCACCGGCGGCGCCGGACGTCCCAACCTCGGCCAGGGCGCCGTGGCGGCTGCCCCCTTCGGCTCGGCCAGCATCCTGCCAATCTCGTGGATGTACATCGCGATGATGGGTGGCGAAGGCCTCAAGCAGGCCACCGAGGTGGCGATCCTCAACGCCAACTACCTCGCCGCGCGCCTCGCGGACCACTACCCGGTGCTCTACACCGGCAGCCAGGGCCGCGTCGCGCACGAATGCATCCTCGACATCCGCCCGATCAAGGCCGCGACCGGCATCTCCGAAGTCGACATCGCCAAGCGCCTGATGGACTACGGCTTCCACGCGCCGACCATGTCCTTCCCGGTAGCAGGCACGATCATGGTCGAGCCCACCGAGTCGGAGGACCTCGGCGAAATTGACCGCTTCGTGGCTGCAATGATCGCGATCCGCGCCGAGATCCGTCAGATCGAGGCCGGCACCTGGTCCGCCGAGGACAACCCGCTCAAGCATGCGCCGCACACCCAGGCCGACTTCCTCGGCGACTGGAACCGCCCCTACTCGCGTGAGCAGGCGGTGTTCCCGATGTCGTGGGTGGCGGACAACAAGTTCTGGCCGAGCGTGAATCGCATCGATGATGTATACGGCGACCGCAACCTGTTCTGCGCCTGCGTGCCGATGAGTGAGTACGGTGAATGAGCGGCGCGTGACGCACACCGGGCACTGGTAGAATCCGCCAGCCTCGGCAGCAGCAAACCACGCCCGCGGGCGTGGTTTTTTTTCGTGCATACGCAAGGACGGTCGCCACGCCGCGCCGCGCTGCCCCACTTCGACTCCACCCGATAACCAGACGGAACCGGACACGTTGATCTTCGCTCCGCGCCCCCACCGCAGCCGACTCTGGCTCGCCCTCCTGCTCACCAGCACCGCCATGCTCCTGATCCTGGCCGCCTGGCTCTGGCAGCAGACCCGCCCCCTCGCGATGCACGACCTGCACCTCGCCGAAGGCGAGAAGCTCCGGTGCGTCTCCTACGCCCCCTACCACCGCCCCGGGCAGACACCGCTCGTGGCCGACACGCACATCGAACGCGAGCAGATCGCTGCCGATCTTGCCGCGTTGGCGAAGGTCACCGACTGCGTGCGCCTGTACTCGATCGACCAGGGCCTCGACCAGGTGCCCGAGCTCGCCCGCCCGCTCGGCCTCAAGGTGCTGCTCGGCGCCTGGATCGGCTACGAGAAGGCGAAGAACGCGCGCGAGCTCGAACGCGCGATCGCGCTCGCCAACGCCAATACCGATGTCGTGCGCGCGCTCATCGTCGGCAACGAGGTGCTGCTGCGTCGCGAACGCACCGAAGACGAGCTGCGCACGCTGATCCGCCACGCCAGGACCAATGCCCGGGTGCCGGTCACCTACGCCGACGTGTGGGAATTCTGGACCCGTCACGACCGCCTCGCCGCCGAGGTCGACTTCGTCACCGTGCATATCCTGCCGTTCTGGGAAGACGAACCGGTGGACATCGAGCTCGCGCTCGAACACGTCGCGGACACCCGCCGCCACGTTGGCGAACACTTCGCCGGCAAGCAGATCCTGATCGGCGAGACCGGCTGGCCGAGCGCCGGCCGCCAGCGCGAGGAATCGAAGCCCTCGCGCGTCAATCAGGCGCGCTACATCCGCGAGTTCGTGCACCGCGCGCACGCCGAAGGCTGGGACTACAACCTGATCGAAGCCATCGACCAGCCCTGGAAGCGCCGCCTCGAAGGCACCGTGGGTGGCTTCTGGGGCATGCTCGACGCCAGCACGCTGCAACCGAAGTTCCCGCTCTCCGGTGCGGTCGCCGAACGCGACGGCGTGACCGGCCCGCTTGGTGGTGCACTGGTCGGCGCCCTGCTCGCCTTCCTGCTGTCGACCACCGGCCGGCGCACGGGCTGCCTGCGCGTGAGCGCGATCACCGCCACCGGCGCGCTCGGCGGGCTGGTCGCGGTGCTGCACTGGGAGCACGCACATCTGGCCTACCGCGACACGCTCGAGTGGAGCCTGCTCGGCGGCGTCGCCGCGCTCGCCGCGTTGCTGCCGCTCACCCTCGCGCGCTGGTACGGCGAACCGATCCCCGACACCCGCAGCGCCGCCCGGAC
>JBEOKH010000622.1:0-8727 GCA_040275625.1 Thauera sp.
CATCGCCGCGCTGGCGATGCAGGCCGAGGGCCGCGCCGGCCGCATCGCCATCGTCGATTGCGACGTGCACCAGGGCGACGGCACCGCCACCATCCTCGCCGACACACCCGAAATCTTCTCCTGCAGCCTGCACGGTGCGAAGAACTTTCCCTTCCGCAAGCAGGCGAGCGACCTCGACGTCGAGCTGCCCGACGACACCGGCGACGAGGCCTACCTCGCCGCGCTCGATGCGGCGCTCGACACCGTCTTCAGCCGCGCGCGCCCCGAGCTGGTGATCTACCTCGCCGGCGCCGACCCCTACGCCGGCGACCGCCTCGGACGGCTCGCGCTCAGCATCGACGGCCTGCGCCGGCGCGACGAACGCGTGCTTGGCATGTGCCGCGCCGCCGACGTACCGGTCGCCGTGGCCATGGCCGGCGGCTACGCGCAGCCGATCGACGACACGGTGACGATTCACTTCAACACCATCTGCACCGCCCTGCGGGTGATGCAGATGGACGGCTGGCGATGACGCCACGCCTCCTCGGTATCGACTTCACCTCCGCCCCGCGTCGCGCCAAGCCGATCACCGTGGCTTGCGGCCACCTGGATGGCGCGCGCGTTGTGCTCGACCGCTTCGAGCGCTGCGCGGACTGGCCGGGCTTCGAAGCCCTGCTCGCCCGCCCCGGGCCATGGCTGGGCGCATTCGACTTTCCCTTCGGGCTGCCGCGCGAGGCGGTTGTCGACCTTGGCTGGCCCATAAACTGGGCGAGTCTGGTCGAGCATTGCGTGCAGCTCGGCAAACCCGCCTTTCGCGCGGCGCTCGACGCCTATCGTGAGTCGCGCCCCGCCGGCAGGCGCTACGCCCACCGCGCCACCGACCTGCCGGCGGGCTCGCACAGTCCGCTCAAGCTCGTCAATCCGCCGGTCGGCCTGATGTTCCTGGAGGGCGCGCCGCGCCTCCTCGCCGCCGGCTTGCATATGCCTGGGGTGCACGACGGCGACCCGAATCGCATCGCCATCGAGGCCTATCCCGGGCTGCTCGCCCGCCGCATTACCAGCGCGTCGTACAAGAGCGACGAGCGCCGCAAGCAGACCGACGAACGCCGTGAGGCGCGCATCAGCATCGTCAGCGCACTCACCGCCGAGCGGCCCACGGCGGAACGCACCCTGTACACACCGCGGCTCGTCGCCACACCAGACCAGCGCCAGGCCCTGGTCGACGATGCCAGCGGCGACCTTCTGGACGCCGCACTCGCGCTCCTTCAGGCCGCCAACGCGGCGCGCCATGGCCCGCCGCGCTTCGGCCTGCCCGCCGCGATGGACCCGCTGGAAGGATGGATCGCCGGCAGCGCCTAGAGCAGGCTGCGCAGGTGCGCCGTCAGGCGCTCCCGGTTGGCGAAGGTCAGCTCGTACATGTTGCTCAGGGCCGCCGCCTGCTCGTCAGCGAGCTCCGGGCTGTAGATGATGAACTGGCTGCGCTCGATGCCGAGGCGCTTGCGCAGCTTGAGGTACTTCTCGATGTCCTGGCGGAACTCGCCGCTCTTGCATTCGACGACCACCGGCTTCGCCCCATCGACCAGCATGAAGACATCCAGCTCGTGCAGATCCTCGTTGTCGAACACGATGTCGAGGTTGCGCGCGCAGGCCGCGGTGTGGCGCGTCTCCTGCAGCAGGGTGAGCGCCTTCATCAGCACGTACCACTCCACCCACTCGCCGGCGAAGAAGTCGCGCACCGGCGCGGCCTGCTGCAGCGTGACGCGGACGACCTTTTCCTGCTTCTGGTAGAAGTACTTCGCCAGAAAGGTGTGCTCGTACAAGCGCTTGCAGAAGGCGTTGATGATCTGGCCGTCCTTCTGGCTGTAGTCCGACAGCTTGAGGCTGAAGTTCGGTACCTCCTTGCGCTGGCCCCAGCGGATCTTGGCGACGACCTCGCTGAGCAGCGCGTAGTTGTCACCGATCTCGACCGCGATCTCGTCGAAGAAGCCCGAGGTCTCGACCGCCTCCGGCACCGGCCGCGCCTCGATCCTGCGCTGGCGGAACCACTCGACGATGGGCGCATGCTGGGCGCTCGCCGCCAGCGCCGAGGTGTTGTGCAGATCCAGTTCGGCGAGATTGCTGCTCGGGCGGGCGTCCTGCGACGCGGGAGCCGGATCGGGCTGGAGCGACCGCAGGCGTTTGACTTCCTGGTGCAGCGCACCGTATTGCTGCAGCAGCCTGCGCACGAAGAACGTAGTGTCGTAGACCGGCGCGTGCGCAGCGCACGCAGGACAGGCCACCTCCGTCCCCGGCAGGGTGTCGAGCACTTCGCCCGTGTGGCCACATTGATTACAGCGCTGGATGGGCATTACAAAGCTCCGCGGCTTCCTTTCGACGACTGCGGATTATATCGGTGCAGTCAAGGCCTCCGCTGCCAACAATGACATGAAGCTGCGCCGATCGCGGCTGTGCCCGTGATACGTGCGTTTCGTTATGCGCCCATTCAATTCACGCATGCGCCGGGCGCATTTTTGGGCACAATACGAGCGCGTTTCGGCTTCACCCAAACACCTTCCCTGATCACCCCGGAGATCCAGAGCATGAAGAGAACCGTCGTCGCAGTCGCCCTGATGAGCATCGGCCTCACCGCCGCCCACGCGCAGGAAATGGTCGTCAAGCTGGGCGGGGCCGCGCCGCTCACCGGGAACCAGTCGCACCTCGGCAAGGATCTCGAGAACGGCACCCGTCTCGCCATTGAAGAAGCCAACGCCAAGGGCGTCACCATCGGCGGCAAGAAGATCAAGTTCGAACTCGTCGGCGAAGACGACCAGGCCGACCCGCGCACCGGTACCACGGTGGCGCAGCGGCTGGTGGATGCGGGCGTGAAGGGGGTGATCGGGCATCTGAACTCGGGCACTTCGATTCCGGCCTCGCGCATCTACGACCAGGCGGGCATTCCACAGGTGTCGCCGGCCTCGACCAACCCGAAGCTGACGCTGCAGAACTTCAGCGGCGTGTTCCGCACCATCGCCAACGACGTGCAGCAAGGCACCGGGCTGGGCAAGTACGCCACCGGCGCGCTCGGCGCCAAGCGCGTCGCGATCATCGATGACCGCACCGCCTACGGCCAGGGCCTGGCCGACGAGACCGCGAAGGCCGTGAAGGAAACCGGCGGCGAGGTCGTTGCGCGCGAGTTCACCACCGACAAGGCCACCGACTTCAACGCCATCCTCACCAAGATCCGCGCCACCAACCCCGAGGTGATCTTCTACGGCGGCATGGACGCCCAGGCCGGCCCGATGGTGCGCCAGATGAAGCAGCTCGGCATCACCGCCAAGTTCCTCACCGGAGACGGCGGCTGCAGCCCCGAGATGATCAAGCTCGCCGGCGATGGCATGTCGTCCACCGCCTACTGCTCGATGCCCGGCCTGCCGCTCGAGAAGATGCCGGGCGGCGCCGACTTCCGCGAGCGCTACAAGAAGCGCTTCAACGCCGACGTGCAGGTGTATTCGCCCTACGCCTACGACGCCGCGATGGCGATCATCACCGCGATGCAGAACGCCGACTCGGTCGAGCCGTCCAAGTACCTGCCCGAGTTGAAGAAGAGCAGCTTCCCGGGCGTGATCGGCAACGTCTCCTTCGACGCCAACGGCGACATCAAGGAAGGTGCGGTGACGATCTACAACTTCAAGGACGGCGCCTGGGTGCCGCTGTAAGCGTCTGAACAGCCGCCCGCGCACCTGATCACGGTGCGCGGGCGGCGCTCGCAGTTCCCCCTTCCGCTTTGCCGACCCCTGCGAACCCGCACGCGCGCGTTCGCAGGCGCGTGGCGCGCGACTCCGCAGACTTCAAGAAGGCAGCATGGAAACCCTGATCCAGCAATTCATCAACGGGCTGGTGATCGGCAGCGTCTACGCGCTGATCGCGCTCGGCTACACCATGGTGTACGGCATCCTGGGCCTGATCAATTTCGCCCACGGCGACGTGCTGATGGTGGGCGCGCTGGTCGCGCTGCAGACCATGCTGTTCCTGATGGGTATGGCGCCCGGCATGTCGCCGCTGGTGATGCTGGCGATTGCGCTCGCGGTGGCGATGGTGATCTGCATGCTGCTCGGCTTCACGATGGAGCGCCTGGCCTACCGCCGGCTGCGCAACGCGCCGCGCCTGGCGCCGCTGATCACCGCGATCGGCGTGTCCTTCCTGCTGCAGACCCTGGCCATGATCATCTGGGGACGCAACTACCACACCTTCCCGCAGCTCATCTCGACCGCGCCGCTGCAGCCGATTCCCGGCGTGTTCGTGACCCCGGTGCAGATCGCCATCGTGGTGGTGTCGGCGCTGCTGATGATCGGCCTGCTGCTGCTCGTCAATCGCACCCGCATCGGACGCGCCATGCGCGCCACCGCCGAAAACCACCGTGTCGCCAGCCTGATGGGCGTGGACACCAACGCGGTGATCGCGATGACCTTCGTCATCGGCGCGGCGCTCGCCGCCGTGGCCGGGGTGATGTTCGCCAGCAACTACGGCATCGCCCACTACGGCATGGGCTTCATGCCGGGGCTCAAGGCCTTCACCGCCGCGGTGCTGGGCGGCATCGGCAACCTCGGCGGTGCCATGCTCGGCGGCGTCGTGCTCGGCCTGGTCGAATCCTTCGGCGCGGGCTACATCGAGCACTTCACCTTCGGCTTCCTCAACTCGTCCTACCAGGACATCTTCGCCTTCCTCATCCTCGGCCTGGTGCTGATCTTCCGCCCCACCGGCCTGCTCGGCGAACGCGTGTCGGACCGGGCCTGAGCGAGCACGAAACATGAACGAACTCGTCGCCGCCGTCCCCTGGCTGGGCAAGCGCAACCCCACCGCGGCGCGCTGGCTGATCATCCTCGTCGCCATCGCCGCGCCCTTCATCGCCTGGCAGTTCGGGCGCAGCTGGGTGCGCATCCTCGACTTCGCGCTGCTGTACATGATGCTGGCGCTCGGCCTCAACCTGGTCGTCGGCTTCGCCGGACTGCTCGACCTCGGCTATATCGCCTTCTATGCGGTGGGCGCCTACACTTTCGCCCTCCTAGCCTCGCCGCACTTCGGCATCCACCTGCCGTTCTGGCTGATCCTGCCGCTGGGCGCCGCCTTCGCCGCGCTCGCCGGCATCATGCTCGGCTTTCCGGTGTTGCGATTACGCGGGGATTACCTCGCCATCGTCACCCTCGGCTTCGGCGAGATCGTGCGCATCTTCATGCTCAACCTGAACTACCCGGTGAACATCACCAACGGCCCCCAGGGCATCAACATGATCGACCCGATCAACCTGTTCGGCTGGGATCTGTCGCGCAACATCCGCATCGGCGAGGACTTCACCATCAACTCGCTGTTCCTCTACTACTACTTCTTCCTGATCGCGGTGGCGGGCTCCATCCTCTTCATCCAGCGCCTGCAGATCTCGCGCATCGGCCGCGCGTGGGCGGCGATGCGCGACGACGAGCTCGCCGCCAAGGCGATCGGCATCAACACGCGCAACATGAAACTGCTCGCCTTCGCGCTCGGCGCCACCTTCGGCGGCGTGGCGGGGGCGCTGTTCGGGGCCTTCCAGGGCTTCGTCAGCCCGGAGAGCTTCAGCCTGATGGAGTCGATCGCGGTGCTGACCATGGTGGTATTCGGTGGCATGGGCAACATCGCCGGCGCGGTGGTCGGCGCCTTCGTGCTCGCGCTGCTGCCCGAGGTGCTGCGCGACGTCGCGGTACCGCTGCAGCAGACGCTGTTCGGCCACGTGCTGCTCGACCCCGAGGTGCTGCGCATGCTGCTGCTGTCGCTGGCGATGATCCTGATGATGCTGCTGCGCCCGGCCGGCATGATCCCGGCGCGCGCGCGTTACTGCCACGACAAACACCTGAGCGCCACGCTGAAGCAGGAGGCCGCGAAGTGATCACCCTGCTGGAAGCCCGCAACATCGGCAAGCGCTTCGGTGGCCTGCAGGCACTGTCCGACGTCTCGCTGACGATCCGCAAGGGCGAGGTCTACGGCCTCATCGGCCCCAACGGCGCCGGCAAGACCACCTTCTTCAACGTGCTCACCGGCGCCTACACGCCCGATGGCGGCGAGTTCGTGTTCAACGGCAGCGAGCTGCCCACCGGCAAGCCGCACAAGGTCGTCGGCCGCGGCATCGCCCGCACCTTTCAGAACATCCGCCTGTTTCGCGACCTCACCGCGCTCGAGAACGTCATGGCCGGCCATCACATCCGCACCAAGGCCGGCGTGTGGGGCGTGCTCACGCAGAACCGCTTCACCCGCGAGGAAGAGCGCCTGACCACCGGGCGCGCCTACGAGCTGTTGCGCTACGTGGGCATCCAGCGCTTTGCCGACGTGGTGTCGAAGAACCTCTCCTACGGCGACCAGCGCCGCCTCGAGATCGCACGCGCGCTCGCCACCGAGCCGCAACTGCTGGCGCTGGACGAACCCGCCGCCGGGATGAACGCGACCGAGACCGGCCAGCTCAAGCAGCTGATCCAGCAGATCCGCAATGACGGCATCACCGTGATGCTCATCGAGCACGACGTGAAGCTGGTGATGGGCCTGTGCGACCGCGTCGCGGTGCTCGACTTCGGCAGCAAGATCGCCGAGGACGTGCCCGCCGTGGTGCAGAAGGACGACGCCGTGATTGCCGCCTATCTGGGCGGAGGCAAGCATGCAAACTGATCCCCACCTCGAAACCAGCGCGCCCCTGCTGCGCGTGCAGGACCTCAAGATCGCCTACGGCGGCATCCAGGCCGTCAAGGGCATCGACCTCGAGCTTGCCGCCGGCGAGACGGTCTGCCTGATCGGCGCCAACGGCGCCGGCAAGACCACCACCTTGAATGCCATCGCCGGCGTGCTGCCGATCGCCAGCGGCGACATCCACTACAAGGGCGCGCGCATCAACGCCGTGCCCGCCCACCGCCGTCTGCGCGCCGGCATCGCCCTGGTGCCCGAGGGGCGCGGCATCTTCACCCGCCTGACGGTGGAAGAGAACCTGCGCATGGGCGCCTACAGCCGCAACGACAGCGCCGCGATCGAGGCCGACCTCGAGCGCGTCTACACCATGCTGCCGCGCATCAAGGAGCGCCTGCCGCAGGTCGCCGGCACGCTGTCGGGCGGCGAGCAGCAGATGGTGGCGATCAGTCGCGCGCTGCTGTCGCGCCCGCGCCTGCTGCTGCTCGATGAACCGTCGATGGGCCTGGCGCCGCTTGTGGTGGAGAAGATCTTCGAGGTCGTGCAGTCGGTGGCGCGTGAGGGCGTCACCATCCTGCTCGTCGAGCAGAACGCCAACCTCGCGCTCGAGTTCGCGCAGCGCGGCTACGTGATGGAGTCGGGCAAGATCACGCTCACCGGCAGCGGCGCCGAGCTGCTGAAGAATCCCAAGGTGCGCGCGGCTTATCTGGGTGAGGAAGCATAAGCAGCCCGGGGGGAACGCGGGCCTGCAGGCAGGACGCGCTCGGGGAGCACACGAGGAGCGAAAGCGCTAACATTGCGCACCTTTTTCGCGCGTCCCCACATGCAGAACCTCAAGTACTTCTCCTGGTCCATCGGCTTCACCGTCTTCGGCCTCATCGGCGGTTATCTGGTGGGCGGCTGGTCGGCCGTCTTCATCGTCGCCGTGCTGGCGGTGCTCGAAACCTCGCTGTCCTTCGACAACGCCGTGGTCAACGCCACCGTGCTGCGCCACATGGACGAGAAGTGGCGCCAGCGCTTCCTGCTGTGGGGGATCCTGATCGCAGTGTTCGGCATGCGCATCGTGTTCCCGCTCGCGATCGTCGGCGTGGTCGCCAACCTGGGGCCGATGGCGGTGATCGACCTCGCGCTCTTCAAGCCGGACGACTACGCCCGCATCCTCACCTCGGCACACCACGAGATCGCGGC
This sequence comes from Thauera sp., assembly GCA_040275625.1. Taxonomy (GTDB): domain Bacteria; phylum Pseudomonadota; class Gammaproteobacteria; order Burkholderiales; family Rhodocyclaceae; genus Thauera. The sequence continues at coordinate 7,846 of JBEOKH010000622.1, forward strand.
CTTCGGCGGCGCCTTCCTGATGATGGTGTTCCTCAAGTTCTTCATCGACGTGAACAAGGACACCCACTGGCTGGCGCCGATCGAGGCCCCGCTCACCCAGCTCGGCCGCCTGGAGGCAGCGCAGATCATGTTCACCCTGCTCGCGATACTGTCGAGTTCGGCCTGGCTCGACGGCGCCGAGCAGCGCATGGAGTTCATCGTCGCCGGCGTGTGGGGGCTGATCGTCTACATCCTCGCCGACGGCATCGGCGCCATCATGGGCGGTGAGGAAGGCGAAGGCAGCCAGGTGGTCGCCAAGACCGGTTTCGCCGGCTTCATGTACCTCGAACTGCTCGACGCGTCGTTCAGCTTCGACGGCGTCATCGGCGCCTTCGCGCTCACCAACAGCCTGCCGATCATCGCCATCGGCCTCGGCGTCGGCGCCATGTTCGTGCGCTCGTTCACGCTGATGCTGGTGTATCGCGGCACGCTCGAGGCCTACCGCTATCTTGAGCATGGCGCCTTCTGGGCGATCGGCGCGCTGGCGGCGATCATGTTCATCGGCGTGCATGTGCACATCCCCGAGACCATCACCGGCCTGATCGGCGCGGTGCTGATCGCCGCATCGCTGTGGAGCTCGATCCGCCACAACCGGCTGCACGCCGGCAGCGCCTGAACTGGCGGATCGCTGCTTGCGCCGGAACCGGGGGGACCGCGAGGGACGAGCGACATGGCCGAACCGTCCTGTTCGCGCCTCCCGGCGCTCCTACAAAAACCAACTCGGCTTCGACGCCCCGTAGGAGCGCCGGAAGGCGCGAACACGACAGTCAGGGCGAGCGAGTGCCGCTTCGACGCCCCGTAGGAGCGCCGGAAGGCGCGAACCGGCCAGCCGGGCGAGCGAAT
>JBEOKH010000623.1:0-7481 GCA_040275625.1 Thauera sp.
CGTCAAGGTGGCGGGGGTGGGCGATCTCTTCCTCACGGCTGCGGAAATGGTCCGCCAGGTAGCGCAGCAGCGGCCGCGCCAGCGGCACCATCAGCAGCACGCCGAGCAGGTTGAAGGCGCTGTGGAACATCGCGATCATCACCGCCGGCGTCGCCGGCTGCTCGAACCACGCGCGCAGCAGGCCGAGCAGCCCGATCAGCAGCGGCAGCAGCAGGATCGCCACCGCGCCGGTGACGAGGTTGAACAGCACATGGGTGGCGGCCAGCCGGCGCGCGTTCGAGGTGGCGCCGAGCGCCGACAGGATCGCGGTCGAGGTCGTGCCGATGTTGGTGCCGATCACCATCGCGCACGCCGCCTCGATCGACATCAGCCCGCCCTGCGCGGCGGTGATGATGATGGCGATCACCGCGCCCGAGGCCTGCATCAGCACCGTCAGCAGGATGCCGATGCCGACCAGCACCAGCCAGCCGGTAAAGCCTGGGGCGATGTGGTCCTGCAGGTTCATGGTCGCGCCGAAAACCGAGAACGTGTCCTTGAGCACGTCGATGCCGAGGAAGAGCACGCCGAAGCCCGCCAGCGCCTGGCCGAGCGCGCGCTGGCGCACGGTGCGCCCGGCCAGCATCAGCAGCGCGCCGAAGCCGACGAAGGGCAGCGCGAAGGCGTCGATCCTGAAGCTGAAGCCGAGCGCCGCGACCAGCCAGGCGTTGAGCGTGGTGCCGACGTTGGAGCCGAAGATCACCCACATCGCGTTCTGCAGCGACAGCAGGCCGGTGTTGACGAAGCCGATGCTGGCCACGGTGACGGCGGTCGAGGACTGCACCAGCGCGGTCATCGTCATGCCGGCGCCGAGGCTGCGCAGCGGGGTGGCGGTGCCGCGCTCGAGCAGGCCCTCGAGCGCGCGGCCGGCGGCGAGCTTGAGGCCTTCGGTGAGCATGTGCATGCCGAGCAGGAAGAGGCCGATGCCCCCCGCCAGTCCGGCGAAGGTGTTGAAGGGGGTGAGTGCGATCGTGTCCAGGGGCGGGTCCTCGGAGGGCTCTTGCAGCAAGCGTAATACTGTATGAGCGGGTTGGGGCGTGGCATCCGTCGCGGCGACGGCAACTGTGGCGCACGGGCACGCATGCATCGAATTTCATGTTTGTCCTGGACAAAGCCTTGACAGTGAGCTGGGGCTGTCCTATCGTTCAATCGTCATCCACTCTTGTCCAGGACACAGCCATGAACGCGAAGATGCTCCCGAGGCGCACCGGCATGCTGTTCGCCATCGTTGTGGCAGCCGCAATGCCCATGAAGGCGCGCGCTGAGGCGCCTGTGGTGGCGCCGCAGGCCCTTGCCGTCGCTGCGCAGGCCAAAACTGCTGTCGTGGACAGCAAGTCGATTGAGCCCCTTGATCTGCTGCTTTTCGTGCATCGCCCCGACCTCCCGCTGCGCGCCCTCCCCATCAAGCATAAGGACCACTCATGAACGCCCCGGAAAAGTTCTTCCTGCCCGACGTCCAGTCCAGCGCAGATCATCGCGCGCTCGTCATCCAGCGCGTCGGTGTGCGCGGCCTGCGCTACCCGATGTCGATGCGTGATGTAGACGGTGGCGTGCAGCACACCGTCGCCACCCTCGAGATGACCGTCGGTCTGCCGGCCGACGTGAAGGGCACGCACATGTCGCGCTTCGTCGAGTTGCTCGAGGCCCAGCGTGACGCGCTCGACCTAGACGGCCTGCGCGGCCTCTTTGCTGACATGCTGGTCCGCCTCGAGGCGACCAGCGGCCGCATCGAGGCGCGCTTTCCGTGGTTCATGAAGAAGACCGCGCCGGTCTCCGGCGTCGATAGCCTGCTCGACATCGACGCCTGCGTGATCGTCGAGAAGCTCGAAGGCGGCGATACCCGCAGCACCTTGCAGGCGGTGGTGCCGGTGACCAGCCTGTGCCCCTGCTCGAAGAAGATCTCGGCCTACGGCGCGCACAACCAGCGCTCGCACATCACGCTCAGCGCCACGCTGCGCGGCGACCTCGGCCTGCGCGAGCTGGTGCGCATGGCCGAAGAGGAGGCTTCTTGCGAGGTCTTCGGCCTGCTCAAGCGCCCCGACGAGAAATGGGTCACCGAGCGCGCCTACGACAACCCCAAGTTCGTCGAGGACCTGGTGCGCGACATTGCGCTGCGCCTGCGCGCCGACGCCCGCATCGCCGCGTGGTCGGTGCAGTCGGAGAACTTCGAGTCCATCCACAACCATTCCGCGTACGCCCTGATCGAGGGCGAGAGCGCGGCGGAGTGACGCCATGAAGATGGGGGAGATCGAGCGCCTGGCGGGCTTCGGCGGCGAGGGCAGCGGCGCTGGCAAGGACGGGCATGGCCGGCGCATCGCCGTGATCGGCGGCGGCATCGCCGGCCTGTCCTCGGCCTGGCTGCTCGCAGCGCAGCACCGCGTCACCTTGTTCGAAGCGGGCAGTTACGTCGGCGGCCACACCAACACCATCGACGTCACGGTGGACGGTCTCACCCATCCGGTGGACACCGGCTTCCTCGTCTTCAACCGCCGCACCTACCCCAACCTGTGCGCGCTGTTCGCGCTGCTGCAGGTCGACGCGGTGGAGACCGAGATGAGCTTCGGCCTCAGCCTCGCCGAGCCCGAGCTCGAGTGGGCGGGTTCCGACCTTGGCACCGTGTTCGCGCAGCGTTCGAACCTCGTTCGCCCCGCCTTCCTCGGCATGTTGCGCGACATCCTGCGCTTCAACCGCGAGACCACGCGCATGGCGCGCGAGGGCACGATGCCTGCGCTCGCGCTCGGCGACTACCTGGCCATCGAGGGCTACTCGCAGGCCTTTCGCGACTGGTATCTGCTGCCGATGGCTGCGGCGATCTGGTCGTGCCCGACGCGCGCGATGCTCGCCTACCCGCTCGCCACCTTCGTGCAGTTCTGCCACAACCACGGCCTGCTGCAGGTCTTCGATCGGCCCAGGTGGATGACGGTGAAGGGCGGCGGGCGCAGCTACGTCAGGAAGATGCTGGTGCGCGTGGACGACCTGCGGGTGAATGCACCGGTGCGCCGCGTGGTGCGCAACGCCGGCGGCGTCTGGGTGCACACCGCAGCCGGGCCGGAGCACTTCGACGAGGTCGTATTCGCCTGCCACAGCGACCAGACCCTCGCCATCCTCGGCAGCGAGGCCACGGCGGAAGAGCGCCGCATCCTCGGCGCGGTGCGCTACCAGCCCAATGTCGCGTACCTGCACACCGACCCCGCGCTGCTGCCGCGCCGGCGGAAGGTGTGGTCGGCGTGGAACTATCTCGCCGGCAAGGGCGCGCCCGACGCGCGTCCGGTGTCGGTGAGCTATCTCATCAATCGCCTGCAGCCCTTGCCCTTTGAGACGCCGGTGGTGGTGTCGCTGAACCCCTTCACCGAACCGGCCGCCGCCCACACCCTCCGCCGCATCGAGTATTCGCACCCGGTGTTCGACCACGGCGCCATCGACGCCCAGGCCGCGCTGCCCGCGCTGCAGGGCCGCAACCGGAGCTGGTTTGCCGGCGCATGGACCGGCTACGGCTTCCATGAAGATGGTCTCAAGTCGGCGGTTGCGGTGGTGGAGGCGATGGGGGTCGAGGTCCCCTGGCGCCGCGGCCGTGTGCAGGCCCCCACCGTGCAGCAGCCTACGCCGCTGGAGGCGGCGGCCTGATGACTGCCGCCCGGCAGGTGGACGCGTCGCTGCCCGTGGCGGGCGACTCGCTGCAGGGAGCGTCTGCCGATCCCCGCCCGGCCGCGGCTGCGCTCCAGCCCGCGGTGTGCTTCGGCGCCGTGATGCACGAGCGCCACGTCCAGGCGCACAACCGCTTCATCTACCCGACCGCCTTCCTGCGCCTGCCGCTGTCGAAGCTCGACGCCCTGCGTGCGCCGCTGCTCGGCATCGAGCGCGCCAGCGTGTTCACTTTCCGCAACCGCGATCACGGCGCGCGCGACGGCTCGCCGCTGCTGCCCTGGATCCACGCGCTGCTGCACGGGCAGGGCCTGGCGGAAATCTGCGACGGCGAGATCGTGCTGCAGACCATGCCGCGCATCTTCGGCTTCGTGTTCAACCCGGTCAGCTTCTGGTTCTGCCACGACCGCGCCGGCGCCCTGCGCGTGGTGCTGGCCGAGGTCAGCAACACCTTCGGCGAGCGTCACAACTATCTGGTGCACCACCCCGACCAGCGCCCGATCGTGTCGGGCGACGAGTTGCGCGCCACCAAGTGCTTCCACGTCTCGCCCTTCTTCCCGGTGCGCGGCGAATACCGCTTCCGCTTCGAGCAGCGCGGCGCGGTGCATGCGGTGTCGATCGACCTGTGGGACGGCGGCGAACTGAAGCTTTCCACCCGCCTGTCCGGCCGCGCGCAGGCGCTCGACGGCGGCGCGATGCGCAAATGGCTCGCGCGCCAACCCTTCATGACCCTGGGCGTCGTTGCCCGTATCCACTGGCAGGCGCTGCGCCTTGCGCTGCGGCGGGTGAGCTTCTTCCGCAAGCCGCCACCCCCGATCGAGGAGACCACCTGATGAACGCACTCGACCACGCCCTGCAGCCGATCGCCGGCCTGCGCCTGTCCCGCATGCCGCGCGCCACCCGGCTGTGCCTGGAGATGCTCGACCGCCTCGACGGCGGCGCGCTCGCGGTGGAGCTGCCTGATGGCCTGCGCCTGCGCGCCGGCCATGGCGCGCTCGTCGCCCACCTGCGCGTACGCGACCACGCCGTGTTCGACGAGGTGCTCGCACGCGGCGATATCGGCTTTGGACAGGCATGGATGGATGGCCTGTGGGACACCGACGACCTCACCGCGCTGCTGCGCCTGCTGTCGGCCAACCGCAGCCGGCTGCAGGGCGCGATCTACGGGCGCCTGTTCCGCCTGCTCGGCCACCGCCTGCAGCACCTGCTGCGCGCCAACACGCGCACGGGCTCGCGCCGCAACATCGAGGCTCATTACGATCTCGGCAACGACTTCTACGCGCTGTGGCTGGACCCGACGATGACGTATTCGGCCGCGGTGTTCGCGTCGGCGGACGAGTCCCTCGCCGATGCCCAGCTGCGCAAGTACCGCCGCATCCTCGGCGAGCTCGGCGCGCAGCCGGGGCAGACCATCCTCGAAGTCGGCTGCGGCTGGGGTGGCTTCGCCGAGGTCGCCGCCACCGAATTCGGCTGCAAGGTGCTCGGCATCACGCTGTCGCCTTCGCAGCTCGAGTTCGCCCGCGCGCGCGCCGAGCGCGGCGGCTTTGCCGACCGGGTGGACCTCGAGCTGTGCGACTACCGCGACGTACGCGGCCAGTACGACCACGTGGTGTCGATCGAGATGATCGAGGCGGTGGGCGAGCGCTTCTGGCCGACCTATTTCGCGCAGTTGTCGGCGCTGTTGAAGCCGGGCGGGCGCTGCGTGGTGCAGGCGATCACCATCGACGACGCGCTGTTCGCGCGCTACCGGCGTGGCACCGACTTCATCCAGCGCCACGTCTTCCCCGGCGGCATGCTGCCCAGCCCGGGCGCGGTGGCGCAGCAGGCGCAGAGGGTGGGGCTGGACGTGGTGGGCGATTTCGCCTTCGGCCGCGACTACGCGCGCACGCTGGCGCACTGGCATCGGGCCTTCGAGGCACAGTCCGCCGCGGTGCGCGCACAGGGCTTCCCCGAGCGCTTCCTGCGCATGTGGCGCTTCTACCTGTCGTACTGCGAGGCGGGCTTCGAGACCGGGGACATCGACGTGCATCACTACGTGTTTGCGCATGCCGGTGGTGGGTTGGGGGCGCGGTGATGTTCCGGGCGCAGTCCGTTCGCGGGCAAGCCCGCTCCCACGGGCACGAGCACGCTTTGCGGCTTGCCGGGACATCAGCCATGCCTGACGGCGGCCGCGTTGCTCGGGGGGCGGTTTTGCCTGCGATCAGCCGCCTTGCTGTGGGAGCGGGCTTGCCCGCGAAAAGCCGGCCCGTACCCCATCGCGCGGCCTGCATCCTTGCCCTCTGTCTTGCGCTCAGTTTTCCTGCGTTCGCCGTCGTCCTGCCGCCCGCCGTGGCGGCGCAGCACCCCGAACTCGACCGCGTCGGCGGCGGGGAGATGCGCTGGCTTGGCTTCAAGCTCTACGACGCCGCGCTGTGGGCGCGTGCGCGCGGCGAGGCGGCGGTGGGCGACGCGCACGCGCTGTCGATCCGCTATGCGCGTGCGATCAGCAGCGAGCGCCTGGTGTCTGTCAGCCTCGACGAGATACGCCGCCTCGGTGTCTCCGATGAGGCCCTGCTTGCGCGCTGGGGCGAGGCACTCGCCGCCGCTTTGCCCTCGGTGGAGGCGGGCGACACACTCGCTGCGCTGCACCGTCCGGGCGAGGGCGCGCGGTTCTGGCACCAGGGCGAGCCGAGCGGCGAGATCCGCGACCCAGATCTGGCTCGCGCCTTCTTCGCCATCTGGCTCGACCCGCGCACGCGCGAACCGCAATTGCGCGCGCAGTTGCTCGGGCTGGCGGACGCCGAGCGATGAACGCCGACGCGCGTGGCACGCCCTGCGATGGCGGGGGGTTCTCGCGGACGGAAGGGTCGGCACGCGATTCCACCGCCCGGGCCGCAGAAGGCACATTCGGCGTTGATCCGGAATCGCCCGCGCCCGGTCCGGCCAATCCGGACGCATCCAACGAGCGTGCGCTGCGTACGTCCGAGCTCGTGGCCTACGGCGCGCTCGGCCTGCCACTGGCGTTCGCCGCGCTGCCGATCTACGTCCATGTGCCGCGGCTCTACACCGAAGGGCTGGGCCTGTCGCTGGCGCTGGTCGGCGCGGTGCTGCTGGCCGCGCGCGTGGTCGATGCCGTCACCGATCCTCTGATCGGCTGGGCCAACGACCGCCTGCCGCGGCGTCGACTATGGATCGCGCTTGCGCTGCCGGTGCTGGGCGCGGGCATGGTCGGCCTGCTGGCGCCACCGGCCGGCGCGGGTGCGCTGTGGCTGTTTGCGCTGCTCGTGCTGGTGTCGCTGGCGTATTCGGTGGCGACCATCGCCTACAACGCGTGGGGGGCGGAGGTCGGTACCACGCCCGCGGCGCGTACGCGCTTCGTCGCCAGCCGCGAGGCGTTTGCGCTGGTGGGCGTGGTGCTGGCGGCGGCGCTGCCGGGCATCGTCGGCGCGGGCGATGAGATCTCCGCGGCGCTTCCGGCGGTGGGCGAGGAGGCGGTGGTCGGCGAGGTGGGCGGCCACGACGTCGGGCGAGGCGCAGGCGAGGGCGCCGGGGGTGTGGTTGCGAACTCGGCGGCGGCTTCTGGCGAGGCTATTGGGCTGGCGAGACTGGCCTGGGTCTTCCTGCCCCTGCTCGCCGGTTTCGGGTTGTGGACGCTGTGGCGCGCGCCGGCGCCGCCGGCCGTGCGCGCGGGAACGGTACCGGTATGGACGGGCTTGCGCGCCGCGCTCGGCGAGCCAGCCTTCGCGCGCCTGCTCGCGGTGTTCGCGGCCAACGGCATCGCCGCGGCGATTCCTTCGGCCACCGTGCTGTTCTTCGTCGCCGAC
>JBEOKH010000624.1:0-13164 GCA_040275625.1 Thauera sp.
ACGCGGCGAACCGCGTTGCAGCCTTGAAGACCGGGGCTGCCAGGGCATGGTGCTGACGACCGTCAGCAGCACATGACAGAAGGATGAGCGCAGCACGCCACAGGCGTCTTTGGGGAATGCGCATCGCCCCCCGGCCGCTTTGAGCCAGCGCGATGCCCATCGGAATCAGGCAAAGACTCACGAGGAAGAACCGGGCCGAAGGCACTCGAGCCTTCGGCCGGAGAGGAAGGAAACCACCTGTGGGCTGAGGCAGTCCCGGCCGTCGTCAAAGCCGCTCGCTGCGTCAGCAATCGCACCCGACCCGTGTCGTGGCTGGGGTCGACATCCTTCGGCACACATCCGCGCACAAAGGGAGCCCGTTGTTCCGCCGGCGGGCACCGGCACCGAATACCATCGACCCGAGGGGTCTCCTGACGGCTCGCCAAGGCGCAGGCCCGCCAGGCGTCAGGAGACCCATCATCATCGACGGGAGCATCTCGAACAATGGAATCGCGGCAGAGGCGATTCGCCGAGGAATGACCTTCTCGTCTCGCAGGCCCTGCGCAGGACAACGAGATACGCACACCGTTGCAGAAGGAGGCGTGTGCTGGGAAATCCCGCGGGGAGCGGGAGGTTGGCCCCGCCGTTGGAAACGGCCGGCGTGGCGCGGGGATTCGTCGGCGTCAGGACGCCTTGCGGGAAGTCCGCTGCTTGCGCGGCACCCCACGCTTGCCTGTCGAGCTATCGATCGCCAGCGTTCCCCTGCAGTCCGGATAGCGGCTGCATGACCAGAAAGCGTTGCTCTTGCCGGTGCGCTGGCGCATGGGTGCGCCGCACTGTGGGCAGGATGGCGAAGGCGGCAGCTTGATGGCGAGCGTTGCGCCGCTGTACTGCTGCACGAGCTGGCCCACCCAGGCGGATTGCCTGGCGATAAAAGTGTCCAGCGTCATCTGGCCGGCCTCGATCATGTCCAGCGCCTGCTCCCAGACCGCCGTCGTGCCCGGATCGGCAATGGCTGCCGGCACGGTGTCGATCAAGGTAAAGGCAGCATCCGTGGCACGGATGGCACGCCCCTTCTTCAGCAGATAACCACGACCGAGCAGGCCGCTGATGATGTTGGCGCGCGTGGCTTCGGTGCCGATACCCGTCGTGTCCTTGAGCTTCTGCTTCAGGCGCGGGTCGGTGACGAGCCTGGCGACGCCCTTCATGGCCTTGACCAGTTCGCCCTGCGTGTAGGGCTTGGGCGGCAGAGTCTTCAGCGCCTTCAGATCGACATGGCCGATCTGGCAGGACAAACCGGCTCGCAGCGCCGGCAGCGCCTGGCTGCACGGGGCGTCGTCGCCATCCCCATCGCTTTCCTCTGGAGCCGCCAGCACCTGGCGCCAGCCGGCCACGGCGATCTGCTTGCCGATGGCCAGCAGCGACTGCCCGCCGCAGGCGAGCTGCGCCACTGTCCGGTCGAACTCGTGGTGGGGCAGGAACTGCGCCAGGTAATGCGCGCGGATCAGTCGGTAGACGGCCAGTTCCTTGTCGTTCATGGCCGAAAGGTTGGCGGGTTCCAGCGTTGGGATGATGCCGTGGTGCGCCGTGACCTTGCCGTCGTTCCAGGCGCGCGAGCGTTGGCAGCGGTCCAGGCGATCGATCAACGGGCGCAGGCCGGGATCGGTCTTGACCAAGCTGTCGAGAGCGGTCGGCACCTCGGCCAACATGCTCTCGGGCAGGTGGCCCGAGTCGGAGCGCGGATAGGTCGTCGCTTTGTGCGTCTCGTACAGCGCCTGGGCGATGTCCAGCGTCTCCTGCACGTCCAGGCCCAATTGCCTGGAACACACCTCCTGCAGCGTGCCCAGGTCGAACGGCAGCGGCGGACCTTCGCGCACACGCTCCGTCTCGACCGATGTCACCTGGGCGCTGCCAGTGGCGCGCATGCGTTCCGCTGCCTGCAGGGCGATCGGCTGCTGAAGACAGCGGCCAGCGTCATCGGTATAGCCTTGCAGCGGCGTCCAGCTCGCCGTGAAGGACTGCCCCGCATGGGACAGCGTCACCTCGACGGTCCAGAACGGCACCGAGACGAAGCTTGCAATCTCGCGGTCGCGATCCACCACCAGCTTCAGTGTCGGCGTCTGTACCCGGCCTACCGACAGCACGCCGGTGTAGCCGGCCTGCCGCCCAAGCAGCGTGAACAGCCGGCTCAGGTTCATGCCGATCAGCCAGTCGGCACGCGAGCGGGCCGGCGCCGAGTAGTAGAGCGGCAGCGTCTCGGCCGAGGGTTTGAGCGCGCCCAGTGCCTTGCGGATCGATGCATCGTTGAGCGCCGACAGCCACAGGCGCTGGATCGACCCGCTGTAGCCGCACAACTCGATGATCTCGCGAGCGATCATCTCGCCTTCGCGGTCGGCATCGGTGGCGATCACCAACTCGGCGGCCTGGCCGACGAGCTCTTTGACGATCCTGAATTGCGCGGCGGTCGTGGCCTTGGGCTCGACGCGCCAGCGCTCGGGGATGATGGGCAGTTGCTGGAGGGTCCAGCGCTTGTAGCGCTCGTCGTAGCCCTCGGGCGGGGCCGCTTCGACCAGATGACCGATGCACCAGGTCACGACGATGCCGTTACCGCTGTAGCAGCCGGAACCACGCTGGCCGGCACCCAGCACGCGGGCGATGTCCTTGCCTTGGGAGGGCTTCTCGCACAGGAACACGCGCATGAGGCCTCCTCGGGAATGTGCGGTTCATCAGGTGAGCGACAGCATGGCTGGGCCAGATGAGACCGACAGCGAGGAAGCCGGACGGGATGGACACCGAATTGTGATCGCCTGGGGAAGCGTTGCCGCAGCGGTATGTACGGATCGTGACAGTATGAGGGGACGGGAGATTCGAGTCGGGAGGGCGGCTGGACCTCGGTGGACCGCAGTGGAACTATCCCCAGGGGATAGCCCGCTGGGGCATGGCGGACGTCTAACGGTTGCTACAGCCGCCCGCCGTGCCTGGTCACTGACCTCCGGCCGGCTTGGCGCCGAGCGTCACCGCCTCAAGGCGATACGGCAGGATGCCCACGCGCCGGGCCTCGATCTTGAACGTGACACGCTCGTTCTCGTCGGCGTCCTCCCATTCGTCGCGCACGGTCCGGCCTTCGACCAGTATGCGCATGCCTTTCTGGTACAGCGCCTTCCAGTGCTCGGCATCGCGGTGCCACAACTCCACCGGCGCCCAGAAGCCGCCGCGGTCCTCATACTCGCCGTCCTTCTTCGGGATGGGATTGTCGAAATAGACGTTCAGGCGCAGCAGCCTGCGCGGCTCGTCGTTGCCGTTGGGGAATTCGCGGTACTCTGGCGCAGAACCGATGTTGCCTTCGCCGACGAAGTGCGTGCTCATGGTGACTCCTTGTGGGTAGTGGGAATGGATGCGACATGCCCATTGACACGCCGCAGATAGGTCGCCTCGGCCCGGGCCATCCTGCTGGCGCATTCCAGGGCGAGCCGGGCGATGCTGTGGGTCAGACTGATCTGCATGTTCAGCGCGACGCGCTGCAGCTCCATCGCATACAGGTCGTCGATCAACGAGGCCGGTGTTGCGGGGCGATCGAGCAGCGACTCCCACAAGGCCACGCCCATGGCCGAGCGGTCGAGGTTGCGCCAGCGCAGGAAGGTCGTCCCTGCGCCAGTCGTCTGCTGGGCCAGCTGTACATCGAGCAGGTTGAAGGGGTAGGCGCGCGCCTGCGGCAACACCTGCCGTTGTGCCAGGACCATCACTTCGTCGCGCAGCACCATGCACCGGTTGGCCCAGGTTTCCAGACTCCCCTTACCTTTAAAGGGCTGTAAAAGGCCTTTTAGGTAGCCTGCGTGTTCCAGCCGCTGGAAGTCCGCCTGTCCCAGCGGAATGAAGCGCTCCGGACGGCCGGAAGAAGACGTTGCCGTCATGCTTTGGCGCCCTTGTCTTCGCCTTCCGTCGCCGCGTCGGTTGCGCCATCGACGAGGCTTGATTCCGAAGCAACCGTGGCCGGTGTCTCGGGCCGGGTTCCCCGCCGCACGATGGGTGGCGCAAAGCGCGAACGGCGCGTGCCTTCGAGCACTTCCTGGGGCAACTCGCCGAACTTCTCCAGCGTCGCCCGCGCCACGGCATTCTTTGCCGCGAGGTCGTCGCGCGTCGTTCCGGAATAGCGGTATTGCTGGGCCAGGGAGAACAGGCTGCGCAACGCATGCGCGCCGTCGTTGAGCCAGCGCTCCAACGTACTGCGGTCGATCAGCGCCGTGTGGTGGGCCAGGATCAGCTTGCGCGCCAGGTCGTCGTAGTCGGCCAGCAGGTAGACGGCGGCAAAGCCGAGCTGGGCATTGACGAAGAGCGGTAGCTTCACCGGCTGCATGTTCAGGTTCTCGCCGAGGCTGAGCGCAGGAGGGACATCCGCGAGCACCTGCTCGACCTGCTCGCGCAGCGCCTGCAGGCGGACCTTCGTATCGGCCAGCTTGTCCTCGATGCGCAGCATCCACCAGTCCGAGTAGGGATCGTCCTGCTCGGCGCCACGCTTCATTTTGTTCATCACACTGATGAAGCCGTTGAGGCCGACGATGCCGGGGCGCCCCTCGGCCGGTGCGCGGCCGTGCCAGATGCGCGAAGCGTGGTGGGTGTGCAGCGTCAGCGACATAGCGCTGCGCAGCGATCCGAGATTCAGTTGCAGGGGCTCGTTGGCCATGGCGACGATTCGCGGTGAGGGAACGAGTCGCCAGCATCGCCACCGGCTGGAAGGCCGTCAGTCAACAAACCGCAGCCGTCGCCCGCCCGGATTGCCGCTCACGGAAGGCCGTCGGTTTCAGCTATCCCCCGGGGATAGCGATACGGAGAGCCGAGTGGTCCTGGCCTGAGGGGGCGAACCTGCCGGTCCGCCTGATAGCCCGCGAATCCGCGATTCCTCCGTGCCGGGCGGCTGGATGCGGGTAGCCCGTGATGGAGTTATCCCCAGGGGATAGCTCCGGCGACGTGGCGGCGATCAGGTCATGCGCAGCAACGATCGCAGATGCTCGATATGCTGCCGGGCCACCTCGGGATCGGCGGGTAGGGGCGTCGGAGAAGGGGCGGCCTGGTGTGGCGGCGAAGCGGGCTTGTCCATGCCCGGCGGGTGTTGGCCCACCCAGGCCTTGAACTCCCCGCGGATCGCCTTCTGGATGATGCCGAACAGGTAGCCGGCGGGATTGCGCACTGTGCTGGTCCGACAGCGTGCGTCCCATTCGTCGAGTACGGCCTGGCGCAGCGAGGCCTCGACTTGCTGCAGGGCGACCAGCGCGCCGGCCTGTTGCTCGGCCTTCAGGGCCTGGAAGCGCCGGGGCAGGGATGGCGCCTGCGCGTCTTCGGTGTCGCGTGCGCGCGGTATCGTACGTACTTCATACATACGATCTCTACGTACTGTACGGTCCTGCTTCGGATTCCGAAGCGAGCCGTCTGGCGCGGGTTTGCGGCCCACTTCGGATTCCGAAGCGGGGGGGGCGTCGTTCCGAAGCAGGGCGTATTCGCCTTCTTCGGATTTTGTCGCGTTCGACTCCTGTGGATAACCGGGGGTCTTGCCGATGTGCTCGTCCGCGAGCCTCTGGGCGAGCACCTGCAGGCGGGTGGGCAGGCTGCGGCCGCTCAGCAGCGGGTCGTCGGCGATCTCCCGGAGCGTATGCAGGCCGACCCGTTGCACGGCCTTGCTGGCGTGGGTCAGCGCCTGGCTGACCAGGCCCAGGTAGTCGGGGTCGAGCTGCATTGCCTCGAAGGGCGTGAGCGGTTCGTCGTGCAGCACGTAGAGATTGCCCTGGATACGCCCGGTCCTGGGATCGCGCCGCCGGCGCACCAGGCTGAGCCAGCGGGTCAGCCGCAGCAGGGTGAGCGCCCTGGCCACCGTCTCGTGGGAGGCCTTTGGGGTGCAGGGCATCGATGCCAGGTAGGGGCGCAACGCTTCATACGTGGGGAAGGCGGTGATCCCGTCGTCGTTGAGCAGCAGACGAAACACCTGCCAGGCATTGCGTTCCAGCGGCGTGAGCCGGGTGTCCAGGAGCAATCGGCGGGGCACGCTGTCGTGGCGGTTCCCGCTGAACAGGAAGCCATCGCTGGGCAAGGGGCCGCTCGCGGTCGACGGGATACGCTTGGCCGCCTCGTCGAGCAGTGCCGACAACGGCACCGGGCCAGCGCGCGAGGAAGACCCGCCGGTGCCCATGGCCTACACCAGTCCCTGGTCGATCCAGCTCCGGATGGTGGCCCAGATGACGGAAGCCGGAAGATCCTGCTCCTCGGCAAGATCGAGGGTGAGCCCCAGCATCGCAATGTCGTCCTCGAGCGCAATGCCACGTTCTTGCACGGCCGGTTTCCAGCGCTCCCACAACGCGTTCTCCTGCGCTTCGCCGAGCACCGGATGTCGGCCCTTGCGCTTGGGCAGGCCCAGGATGTCCCGGCGCAGCGCCACCTCCTGATGGGTGAGCCCGTAGAACTTGCTGACCATCTCGGTGCTGGCGCCCAGACGCAGCATGCGGTCGACGGTCGCGATCTCCTTCTCGACGTCGCGGACCTGACTCAGCAGCCGCTGCAGCACGTCCCGGTTCACCTTCACCGAACACCAGGACACCGTGGCGTTGACCAGTACGCTGACCAGCGCGGGATGCTTCAGGGCTTCCAGCTCCTGCTCGCCGAATCCCATGGCCTTGCAGCGACGCAACTGGCCGTTGCGCAGATCATGCAGGGCTTGGGCGATCACGGCCTGATTGAGGGGATGCGGAGCCGACATGGCGTATGTCCCCCGGGCTCAGGTCGCGGTGGTCGCGTTCACGCCGGCTTCCAGATCCAGCAGCCGGCGCGCCAGGCGCAGCAGACGGAAGAGCTTCACTAGCCCGTTGTCGCTAAGGCGATCCGAGGCGGGACTTTTCCGCCGCCCTTGCAGCAGCGGGCCCAGTGCATCGGTCAGGCGCACGTCGTCCAGCTTGGAGAGCGGTGTCGGCGCGGCGAGGTAGCCCGTGCTCAAGGCCTGCAGCAGGGTCAAGACGGCCCGGGCCAGAAAGGGCAGCGAGTGCGCGTTCGTCGGCAGGGCATCAGCGTTGCAGACGAAACCCAATCCCTCATCGGTAGGCTCGATGCAGTCGGCCTGTCCGGCCTCCTCGGCGATCTCGCGCGCGAACTGCGCGATGTGCACGCGCAAGCGCTCGGGTGCGTCCAGGCCGGGCTCGATGTACCAGACATCCGAGATCGGATACAGGCCGCCAGCCTGCACCGGGATGGCCCGCAGCACGTTGGCCTCGAAGTCCGGCAGCGCATCGCCCAACTGGTCGGCCACCATGCGCTGAATGGACTGCAGGCGTTCGGTGGTCGGGGCCGGCGAAACGATGTGCCCCTGCAGGCGATCGACATCGGGCGATGGTGAGGCGTGGGTATCCTGCGCGGGTGCCGCAGCCTCCCCGGTCGAGGACGAGGCCGTCGTCCCAACGGGCGGGAGGGGCCGCGCAGGGTGGGGTGGCGAACCTGGGGCTTCCGTGGGCAGCCGAGCCGGCGTGGTGGCGGCTGGGCGCCGCGGATGCGCCGTGGCCGGGGTGGGCTCGCTGCCCAGGGCGCGCTGTCGGCTTTCGTTGTCACCGACCTCGAGGTTGAGCGTGTCGTAATCGACATCGAGCTGCTCGGCCATCTGGCCCACCAGTTCGTCCTGCACGCGCTGTACCGAGAGCACTTCCGACGCGCTGTCGAACATTGCCAGGACCTCATGGAACAGCGCGTGGAAATCCTCGTCGGTGCGCTTGCCGAGGGCGCGCTGCTCCCAGATGCGCTTGCAGGCCCGACGCAGAACGGCCAGCCGTTCGACCTGGTGCCGGCCGAGCCCGCCATACAGCACGTTCGGGATGGCCGGCAGCAGGTACTGTACGGCGTCGCGCATGCGGCTGATGTGGGATTGCTGGATGGGAAAGCCGTCGGCCGTCAGGCGGCGGGCGAGTTCGGATTGCGAGAGGATTTGACCGCTTTCCTGTTCGTAGAGCTCGCGTGCTTTCTCGACGCCGAGGGCGCGCTCGATGAAGCTCAAGCCGCCATGCAGCTCGTTCTCGGCCAGGTGGCCGGTCAGCGCGACGATCTCGCCGCGCGCCGGCCAAGGCCGGAACAGGCAGGGGATGCGGAAGAAGCGCTCGTCTTTCGTCTCGCTCCACAGCTCGCGCAGGATCGCCAGTCGCGTGTTGCCGCCATTGCGGATGATGTAGGCGCGTTCGCCGGGGCGACGGGTGATCGCCGGCGGCGCGTCCAGCCCGCGCTCGCGGATCGAGGCCTTGATCTCGTCGTAGAGCGGGTTGCGGGTGACGCGCGGGTTGTGGTCATAGGGGCGCAATTGATCCAGAGTCACCACCATCGGGGTGTCGGCGATCGGATCGGTCAAGGCCGCCGCGTCCGGGCCATTGCGCGCAAATCCTTCGGCCAGCAGCTTGCCGGCCATGTTCTGCGGGGTCAGGTCAGCCATGCTCGAGCCCCCCGTTGCCGAGGTCGTCGTCGCCAGTGGCGGGTAGTCGTCCGGCCCGGCGCAGCCGCGCGCGGGCATTGCGGTCGGCCCGATGGTCGCTGGCCGTGGAGCCGGTGAACACCGGAGGCAGTCCGGCCTTGGTGAACTTGAGGTGGCCACCCGGTGTTCGCACGACCTGCCAGCCTTCGCGCAGCGCATGCTCGATCAGCGGCCGCAGGCGCTTGTGGCCACGGCACAGGTCACGCAGGTTTGGCATGGGAGCGCCTCCCTCGATGCTTGCCGGCAACCGTGTGGAGCTGCTCCTGCCATTGAGGGAACAGCTCGCAGGCCAACATGCGGATGGTCTCCAGCGCGGCTGGCGCGACGCGTGTCGCCGGGCGCCGGTATTCGACGCGATGTACCGGCAGCCCAAGGGTCGCCGCGCGGGGATAGGCCTCGACGGCAGGGATGTCGGTATCCAGGACGTGGACGCCGGCGTGGTCCCGGAAGATCTGGCGCAGCGCGAGCTGGATCGCGCGGGCGTTCGCCGACACGGGGTGCACGCGATTGATGAGCAGGTGCAACGGCGGCGGAACGATGCCGAGGCGGCGATAGGGCGCGATGTCGTCGATCAACTGCAAGGTGCCGCGGCGCAGTTCGCGCGCGGCGAGGATCTCCGGGGTGACCGGAGAGATGGCCAGGTCGGAAGCCAGCACGGCCATCTCCAGCAGCACGCTGCGCGCGCCCTGCGTGTCGATCAGCATCAGGTCGTAATGCGGAGCGAAGGCAGGGAGCAGGTTGCGCAGCCGCAGCCGACCGTCTGGCGCATGCAGTAGCAAGGTGTTCAACTGGCCTTTGTCGTCGTTGGAGAGCACCAGGTCGAGGCCGGCGATGCCCGTGCTGGACACCAGTTGCGCATCGCGCTGCTCGTTGAAGGCCAGCAGCTCGTAGATGCCTCCCGGCGCCCGCCTGTCGAGGGTGAAATAGCTCGACAGGGTCGGCTGGACGTCGAGGTCCACCAGCAGGACGCGCAACCCGGCGTCGGCGACGAAACCGCCGAGATTGGCCGCGGTCGTGGTCTTGCCGACGCCGCCCTTGGTCGAAATGATGGAGACCACCTGCATGGTGTCGCTCCTCGATGGCAATGACGGGAGGAGCGGAGCTCAGATGCGCTCTTTGAGGCGGTCGGCGATCCACTGCTCGATCTCGGCCGAGTCCCAGCCGACGGCACGCACCCCCAGGCGCAGGGCCTTGGGGAACTTACCTTCCTTCATCAGGCTGTAGATGTGGGCGCGCTTGAAGCCGGTCTTGGCCTCGACCTCGGCGCGGCGCAGGATGCGGCGTTCGACGGGAAGGTCGAGGGCGGTCTGCGAAGACATGGTGGGCACTCCTTGACGCTCGGTGGCGTTTGTCCAGACATGGCCGGCATTTGAGACGGGTGACGTGGCGACGAACAGCGACAATGGGTTGTTGCGGGTATCCCGATTGCCGATTCCGGCCACGGTCGCCTCATCTCCGATCCAAGAGATCCTTGCCAGGTGATCTTCGCGTAGAGCTATCGGATAATGCAGACCGGATGCGTCAGGAGTTTTGTCGTATGCCCAGGGCCTGTCGAATGATGACAATAGGGGTCTTGTGCAAGACCTTGGAGAGCGCAGTCATGCATGGGGTGCTTCCCCGTGATCTTGGCGGGCCGATATCCGCAGAATGCAATCGTGATGCTCTGCTCGGAACGCATCGAGCATAGTCGCTCAGGTACAACCGGGATCCAACATGAAGTGCCTTGTCGTCATTGCCCACCCCGTTGCAGACAGCCTGTGCCACTCCCTGGCGCAATCCGCCATCCAGGCCCTGAGGGAGTCGGGGCATGACGTCGAGGTGGAGGATCTATGCCAGGCCGGGTTCTCGCCCTCGCTTTCAGTCAGCGAACGCCGTTCCTACTATCTCTCCCCGTTTGACATGTCAGTTGTCCAGCCCCAGGCCGAGCGGTTACTTGCGGCCGAAGCATTGGTGTTGGTGTTTCCCACCTGGTGGTTTGGCTTTCCAGCCGTGTTGAAGGGTTGGTTCGATCGTGTATGGGCGCCCGGGATTGCCTACGACCATGCAAGCGACCTCGGCCCGATCAAGCCCCGGCTCCACAAGCTGCGACGCGGACTCGCCATTACGTCGCTTGGCTCTCCGTGGTGGGTGGATCGCCTGCTGATGCGGCAACCGGTGAAACGGGTCCTGAAAACCGCGCTTCTTGGCACATGTGCGCCCGTATGCCGGTTCGAGATGTTGTCGCTGTACAAGGCAGAGTGTCTGTCCGGGGAAGAGGTCGAAGCATTTCGTTCACGTATTCGGAAGCGGCTTGCCAATTGGTCCTGAGAACGTGGTCGCCTGTTCGCCGATTGAGTGCAAGGGCAGTCATCGAGGCAGCATGCGGTGTTGGGCGAACGTGTCGCTCCTCTCGATCCGTGAACCGTCACGACTGATTCAAACTGACAGGAATATCCGCCTTCGGGCGATTCCATCCCGTTTCGGGTGGCGGTGCCGGCGACTCCCTCCATAAGCTCCTTCCGTTGTCGGCGAGGCCGCTGCCGCAGAATCAGGACAGGTGGGAACTGCATTGACGCACGGATTTGATCTTTCGTTCGACAGGCTCGAAGAGCATTTCCGGTGCGATGCTGCGACGGATGCGGTGTGGGAGCGGTTGGTCGGCGAGGCGAAGCATGCGTGCGCAACCGACCCCGCGCTGCGTGCGATCATGACCGAAGCCATCCTTGGGAAACAGGATTTCTACGCTGCTCTGAGCGGGTTGCTGGCACGCAAACTGTGCGATTCGACCTTGCCATTGAGCATGTGGGAGACGCTGTTCGCCGAGGCGAAGGTGGGTTGCCCCGCCGTCGACGCTGCGGCGCAGGAGGACCTGGTGGCGGTTGTCGCCCGAGATCCTGCGACCGAAGACATCCTGACCCCGTTCCTTTGCTACAAGGGCTTTCATGCGCTGCAATGCCACCGCGTCGGACACTGGCTGTGGAGCCAGGGGCGACGCACTGCGGCACGGATCGTGCAAAGCCGAGTCTCGGAGGTGTTCAGTGTCGACATTCACCCAGCGGTCTCGATGGGGCGTCGCGTATTCATCGATCACGGCACCGGTATCGTGATTGGTGAAACGGCAATGGTCGGCGACGACGTGTCGATCCTCCAGCACGTGACCCTGGGAGGCACGGGGAAGGGCCGGGGCGATCGTCACCCGAAGATTCGCGATGGCGCTCTTCTCTCAGCGAATGCCACGGTCCTGGGAAACATCGAGATTGGCCGCGGCGCCACAGTGGGGGCCGGCAGTGTCGTCCTCAAGAGCGTGCCACCGTTAGCGACTGCCGTCGGCGTACCGGCGCGCACGTTGGGCGGATGAGCGCGGCGTTTCGGTGCTGCCGCGCTAGGTGCCGAGCGGTGTGGGGTACGCCGATCGCGCTCCTCATCTGCAATGCCGGGGAGCGAGCGAGATCGGAACGCGTGTTGTTGCATTGACCTGCGCCGGATTGCGGCAGGGGGCGACTGGAGGCGGGGAAGGGGGCAACCAACTCGAGCGTGACGCCAGTTCGGCTCAATGCTCGTGTCCTGGAGTTTCGAGTGAACCTTCGCCACCTTCGCTGCTTCATCACGGTTGCCGAAGAACTGCATTTCGGGCGGGCCGCCGAACGACTGCATATCGAACAATCGCCGCTGTCTCGCGCCATCAAGAAGTTGGAATCCGATGTCGGCGCGCGGCTGTTCGAGCGCACGTCTCGCGGCGTGCAACTGACCTGGGCGGGAAAAGTGTTCATCGAGGATGCGCGTCGTATCCTCTTGGTGATCGAGCAGGCCAAGGGGAACGTCCGAGCCGCGGCCGCGGGCTTCCGCGGTCGGCTGCGAATCGCGCTTTCCGACGGCATTGCCCAGGCACGCTTGACGGCGTTGCTCGCGCTATGCCGGGAGGAGGAGCCGGATATCGAAATCCGACTTTTCGAGATGCCCCTGTCGCAGCAGTTGAAAGGGTTGAAGAACGATCTCTACGATGCAGGCTTCACCTTGTTCGACGGCCTCAAGGCGGACGTTGTCGCCCAGCCGGTCTGGCAAGACCCGATCGTCGTGACGATACCTCCGAGGCATCCTTTGCTTGCGCACAAGCGCGTCGCACTCAGGGAGGTCCTGAACTATCCGCTGGTGCTCTGCAATCCCGAGACGTGCGCGGGGTGCGACCAGCAACTGGAACGCCTGTTGCGTTCCATAGACTCCCAACCTCAAGTCGCGGAACGTGTCTCGACCACCGACCTGATGCTGACCTTGGTGGCGGCAGGTTACGGCGTCGGCTTCTCCAACGCGGCGTACGCCGCCTCCTGTCGTCATCCAGAAGTGGTTGTGCGTCCATTGGCCGATCCAAGCCTCGCCATCACCACGTTCTTGCTTCGTTCCAATGCGACGCCATCCGAGCAGTTGTCCCGCTTCATAGAGCGGGTGGTTCGCATAGGATCGAGACCCGCGACTCTGGCCAGTTGATCTTTGGCGATTCGGAAAGGATCCGCGCTCCGCCGCCTGCGCCGCGCCGGACAGAGTCGGTGTCGCAAAAAGTGCCGCGAAGGTGTTGCCAGGCGAGAGCTGTTAGTACATAATGCAGTCCTTCGCGGCACAATGAGAAGTAAAAATTGCTGCGTTATCAAGGAGTTAAAGCGGGGGTTTTAGTCTCGTTTCCCGCTCCAGAACATGAACCGGATGAGTGCGTTGCGCTCATCCGGTTT